>JAVYQJ010000010.1 GCA_038731975.1 Thermofilaceae archaeon
AGCGCAAGCGTGGCCGCGCCATCTATCAGCATGAGCACCAGCGAGGCTAGAACATGCCACCTCAACGGCTGGACGGGTGGAGGCACGTTCTCCCCATCGAAGCGCTAGATTAACCTTTTCCCCTCAAGTCGGCGCTGGGGCAGATCTTGCTGAGCGGGCACACCGGGCATTGCGGGCTCCTGGCCTTGCACAGCTCCCTGCCCAGCTTAATGAGCAGGAGATGGGCCTCCAACCTGTACTCCTCCCTGAAAACCCTGTGGAGCGATTCTCGAACGGCCTCGTAACTGGAGCCTGTAGCAATGCCGAGCCTTTTCGCAACCCTTCTAACGTGAGTGTCGACGGGGACTACGGGGAAGCCCGAGAAGGCTAGGAGAACGTCCACCGTCTTCTCGCCGATACCCCTGATCCCCCCAAGTACCGTCCTCACCCTCTCCTCGCCCTCTTTGAGAAGCTTCCCCAGATCCCCACCGTAATCCCTCAGGACGAGCTCGGCTGCGGCCACTATGGCTTCAGCCTTCTGCTTCTGCAGACCCGCTACCCTTATCGCCTCCTCCACCCTTTTAACCCCAGCCGCTACAATCGATGCGGGGTCGACGCCTATCTCCCTCTCCAACCTTTCGAAGGCGAGGAAGGTGTTCCTCTCGTTCGTGTTCTGGGAGATTATCGTGGCGACGAGAACTCTAAACGGGTCTCCGCTCCTACCTGCCTTCAGCGCGGCGAACTCGCTTTCGTCGATCTGAAACCTCGCTCTGAGCAGTCTGAGGATCTCGTCGCCGAAGTCGTACTGCTCGGCACGCGCCGCCATCAGAAACCCCACCCATCACCTTTATTATCGCTACCTGTCGATGCTTTACCTGCAAGCTGAGGGAAAGGAGCCGCATGGGAGACTGCCCGAGCGCTTTTTAAATGGATGCTGCCAACCCCGGGGCGTGATTCCGCGGCTGGACTTGCACGTCCACAGCCAGTTTTCACCCTGCGCTAACGATGTGAGCATCGAGCGTGACGTAGAGACGGCTTTGGCTAAGGGGGTTCGCGTCATCGCCATCACGGATCACGGCACAGTCCCCTTCCCGCCATGGTTTGAGAACTACCTTCGAGAGGTGGAGTGGGCGCAGAAGAAGGTGGAGGGAAGATTAACTCTTCTGAAGGGCATGGAGGTCGACATAGTGGAGGGCGGTAGGCTGGCTGTTAGCGCGAGCCTGCTCAAGCAGCTAGACGTCGTTGTCGCCTCGCTTCATTCTATACCGGAGGGTACTGACGCGGTGGGCTACTGGAGGAGGAGCGTCATCAGAGCTATCGAGAGCGGCTTCGCGACGGTGATCGGGCATCCCACAGATGTGGGTTGGCGCAAGTTGAAGCCCGATCTTGAGGACGCGCTTGAGGTGCTCGACGTTGCGCGCTCGCACGGGGTCGCTGTAGAGCTCAACTACCACCATCGAGATCCCGAACCCTGGTTCCTGCGCTTAGCGATCGAACGGAGCGTCCTACTCGTGCCGACATCCGACGCGCACAGCTTGCACGAGATAGGCAACTTCTGGTGGCACGAGGAGAGGATTAGGTCTGCCGGGTACGATCCATCTCACGTAAAGTGGCTGGATGAGGGCAGCTTAGCGCGTGCGCAGGTGCGCGTATGAGGAACCCTGGTACGAGCGATAGTCACACTGAAGATCGGGGAAGGGAGGTTTACGCGAGTATCGCCGCGCTCTACCTTGCCTACTTCTTCTCCTTCTTCCACAGAACAGTTACCGGTATACTTTCAGACGAAATGAGAGAGATCGCTGAACGATCAGGGTGGGACCCGGCTCTCCTCAGCATCACCGTCTCCTCCGCCTACTTCTACACCTACGCTGCCATGCAGATCCCGGCCGGTATCCTAGCCGACGCGCTTGGGGCGAGGAGGTACGCCGCGCTCAGTACATCACTAATGGCCCTAGGTTCACTGCTATCCTCCATTGCTTCACCGCTGCCCTTAATCGTTGGCCGCCTCCTCGTCGGCCTTGGTGCAGCCGCGATCTGGATCTCGATGCAGAGGGTCATCGGAGTGAACGTGGGGAAGGCTCGCGGCGGCCTGCTTACGGGTCTGGGTCTGATGGTGGGCGGTTTGGGTAACATTGCAGCAACGCTGCCGGCTCGACTCTTGCTCGTGAGGTTCGGTCTAAGCGGCCTATTCCTTTCGACGGGGCTTGCCTCGCTCCTCGCGTCGATAGCGATCCTGCTCGCGGTGAATGATGAGGGGCTAGGGCTAGGTAGCGTGAAAGCTGGCCTTTCAGCCACGCTCAAGCAGTTGGGAAGCGTAGCGCGAACCCCCCATTCGCTCGCTCTAGCGGTAGCAGGCTTAGCCACGTACTCCGCTTACCTCGCTTTCATGTCGTACTGGGCGCCCTTGTACTTTGAGGAGTACACCCCTGTTACAGGGGATGCGGTGGCCAGCCTACTGCTTCTCGCGTCAATCTCCTTCACGGCTGCCGTCCCGTTCGTCGGCTACGTCAGCGACGCAAGGGGTAGAAGGAAGCCGATCCTGGTGGCGAGCTGCATCCTACACGGCGCAGCTTGGGCGTCGGCTATTGTGCTGGCCAACGCTCCCCCGGAGCGCCTCGCCCCGTACATGGTTCTACTCGGCATAATCGCCGCCACCCACTCGATCATTTCACCCATGGCTAGGGAGCTATACAGGCCGGAGTTCTCGGGAACAACTCTCTCCTTCGTGAACGGCGTAACGTTCGCGGGGGTAGCCGTGTACCAGGCAGCAGGGTACGTTATCCGCGACCCTCTCCAAGCGTTGATGGTGTTCTCAATGATCGCCGCCGTTGCTACGGTGCTGACCCACTTCGTGTGGGAGACGATGGATTAGCCTGCTGAGAGCAGACCGGGCAGTCCAACCTCTTCCTCAAGTTAAACGTCTCTACGGTCGCTTCGGCCAAGTCCAAGTAGAGTAGGCGACCTAGGAGGGGTTTTCCGAAGCCTGTCAACAGCTTCAACGCTTCGAAAGCCTCTGCCGCACCTAGCACACCGGGGAGAGGCCCAATGACCGGAATAGCGGATTTCTCAGGGGGTGCTCGGGGGAAGATGCATCTCAGGCAGGGCCCTTCGCCGGGTTTCACGACCGTCAACCACCCCGCAGCTCCCTCGACAGCCGCGTGGACGAGGGGTTTCGCAGCTCGAACGCACGCTTCGTTGAGCAGGAACCTGCTCGGCCAATTGTCCAGGCAGTCAACAACCACGTCAACACCGCTCACGAGCCTCACTGTTTGTTCCACCGAGCTGAGCTTCTCTGCGATGGGTTCCACCTCCACCTCAGGGTTCAGCATGCGCAGCTTCTCCGCGGCCGACTCCACCTTCAGCCTTCCCACATCCCGATCCCAGTGGAGCACCTGCCTGTTCAAGTCGCTCTTCTCCACCCGGTCGTGATCGACGAGCACGAGCTTACCCACTCCTGCGGCCGTGAGGTAGAGGGAGGCGGCTGAACCCAAACCACCAAGCCCGGCAACGAGCACTCTCGACGACGCAAGCGCTTCCTGAGCCTCTCCGCCCCAAACCATTATCTGCCTCAGGTACCGGCTAGCCGGCAACCTGTCACACCCGCTGCCCGCGCCTCCTCATGGTCTCAAAGAGCTTTCCCATGTAGCCCCAAGCGCCAGAGGAGTCGAGCCCCCCGTCCCAGAAGACGATCAAGTCGTCGCCTCCTAGCCTCCTGACGATCAGCGCCTGCCGCACCCAATCGACAGCAGGATGCCCCCTGAGCTCCCACCCGATGATCATCACGGGCTTGGTCTTCGAGCCCCGAAGCTCCTCGAAAACTCCCTTGACCCAATGCTCGAGAGTGCGGTCGTCTGCAGTGTAGGCCATGAAGGTGAAGCAGTCGAACACCCCCCTTCTTCCCAGCTCTACCCAGTCGATGCCGTGAACCCTCCTGTTCCTCTCCCTGCTGACCTCCGTCGCCAGCGAGACTTCCAAGCCCGGCTTAACCGATTTTACCGCTTTCACGAGTTCGCAAGCCACTTCAGCGACAACCTCGCACTTGTACTCGATCCAGTAGCTGTAGTACCTACCGCCCTCCACGGCGTCGCTGGGCCACTCCAGATCCGTGATGCCGCGCTCCTCTAGGAAGCGCGTGAAGCGCCGGTGGTTCAGCTCATCGTAGCTGAACCACTCGCCGCAGTAACCGTAGCCGAAGTCGTCCTCGAAGTTAACCCCGTCCACACTGTACCGCGCCACTAAATCGATCAGCGCCCGCCTCCAGAAGTCGACGACTTCGGGGTGGGCAGGGTTCATCACGTAGAACCTCTCGCCGCCGGGGCTGCACGGCCTCTCGAGCGTACTCCTACCGTCAGGCCAGACTGCAGCCCAATCCCGATGCTTCTCCAGCAGGGACTTGTAGCCCATGAAGCCGAACCAGGCCCAAACCTTTAACCCCGCCTCGCGAGCCTTCTCGATGAGGTAGGCGAGGAGATCCTCCTCGCAGGCCTGTCCGCAGGGGAAGAACTCGGTCCTATACGAAGCTGTAACACCTTCAGGCCCCCGCCGCGGGTTTACAAACCAGATCAGCAGGTTGAAGCCCGAGCCGGCAGCCTTCTCGACGAGCGCATCCACGGCACGCTTCGTATCAACGGAGCTGTAGACCCCGCGAATACCGAACAGCTCATGCTCAGACGCTTCACGAAGCAGTTGAAGTAGCTCCCCCATGCAGCCTCCCGATCGGGTGGAGGGGCGGCCATTAAGCCTTACGTGCTCAACGGGGTTTTTGAGCGCCACGCTGGTGACCACGCGCCTCGTCGAGGCGATCCCGCGTAGAGGCAGGTTAAAAGGCTTCGCGGCGGGCGGAGTCGCGTGGCGTTAATTGTCCTCGTTGCTGGGCTTCTCCCCTACGATTCGGGTAAAACCTGGTTCACCACAGGTGCCGCGCTCGCAGCTAGAGAGAGGGGGCTTAGGGTTAGCGTCTTTAAACCGGTAGCCGCTCACAACCTCTGGTACAGCCCGAGAACCGTGAAGAAGAGCCTTGAGCTGGGCATGCTGGTAGGCAACGATGTTCTGCTCTACTACGAGAAGGGTTTGGTTGGCGATTTAGGCGTCTCAAACCCCGTAGCCATAGCGACGGTACCACCCGATCCCTCCAAGTACTCCTCGATCGATAGTTACATGGATGATTTTGGGGATGTTGGGAGGATAGCGGTGATCTCTAGAGTCTACGACTGTGGGAGGGGGCAGCATACCCATTATGTTCACGCGGAGAATCTCAGCAAAGCCGGTCGATGGGCCAGCCGCGTCATCGGGAGGATGCTCGCAACCTTTAAGGCTGAGCAGCGCAGCTTTGCGGACTTAGCCGGCTATCTCTACTCGAGCAGCGCGGTTGACAACCTCGACCTTTGCTTGAAGAAGCTTGAGAGAGGGAGTGAAGTGGTGTTCGTTGAGAGCTTCAGCGACGCCTTCACACCCTACGGTGCTCTGCTGCGGTCGGTGGGTTTAATCGTGCTTGTCGCGCCCGGAGCTGTCTACGTCTACACGGACGTAGAAGGGCTGAGGGCTGCTGCAGAAGAAGCTGTAAGACGGATTGGGTTGGGGGGTTACAGCAGCAGGTACGTTTTACGTCTCGCTCGACCAGTACTCTTCCTCGAAACCGGTCTCTCTCGGAAGCCGGCACCGAGGAGAACGCACAGGGAATTCGTAGAAAAGGTTTTAATGCCGAACCTTACATAACTGATAGCTTAAGAGCGCCCCAGCGTTAACGATGAACAGCGCTGAACCGCAGATACCGGAGTAGCAATCGTTTTTAACCCCGCGCCCCGCAACGGCGCGTGGAAAAGCTCAAGATTGCTTTCATTGGAGCTGGAAGCGCTGTTTGGTCCAGCACGATCGTTATCGACCTTCTGATCAACGAGGGGTTGAGGAGTAGGAAGCTGGACATCTGGTTAATGGACATAAGCGATGAGAGGCTCGACATAATCTACGGTTTCGCGAAGAGGTACGTTGAGGAAATGAAGTCGAACGCAGACGTGCACAGGACAAAGGATAGGCGTGAAGCCATCAGGGACGCGGACTTCGTTATCAACTCGGCGATGGCCGGTGGCCACGGCTACTACGAGCGCATGCGCGAAGTATCGGAGGAGCACGGCTACTACCGTGGTATTAACAGCGTTGAGTGGAACATGGTGAGCGACTACCACACGATCTGGGGGTACTACCAGTTCAAACTGGCCATGGAGATCGCGAGGGACATCGAGGAGCTAGCACCAGACGCCTGGTTCATCAATGTTGCGAACCCCGTCTTCGAGCTGACGACGCTTATAACGAGGGAGACAAAAGTTAAGCACATAGGGCTGTGTCACGGCCACCTAGGCTTCCTTAAGGCTGTGGAGGTTCTAGGTATCAGGTTGGCTGAGGACAAGCTCGGAGAAAGAGTGAACGCGCTCTGTGCAGCTGGTGATCCAAGGGGTTACGCGGCCCTCATGAAGGTGGTTGACCCAAGCGAGCTCGAAGTCGAAATGTCCGGTTTCAACCACGTTATCTGGCTGACCAAGTTCAAGTACGCGGGTGAGGACGCGTACCACTACATCGACGAGTGGATCGAAGAGAACGCTGAGGAGTACTGGAGCGTGTGGCGCGAACACGTAACCAACCCCTTCGACATAGACCTGTCGCCAGCAGCTGTGGACATGTACAGGACCTACGGTCTCTTCCCCGTCGGCGACACAGTGAGGGGCGGGACTTGGAAGTACCATTGGAACCTGAAGACGAAGCAGAGGTGGTACGGGCCGATCGGTGGGCCGGACTCTGAGATCGGATGGACGATGTACCTGACGGGATTGAGGATGCGGCTTGAATCTTTCAAACGCGCGGTTGCAGATACTTCAACACCCTTGACCAGAAGGTTTCCACCGAGACCCAGCGGCGAGTCCCTGGTGGAGATCATCGAAGCGATCGTCAACGACAGGCCGAAGGAGTACTACACCCTCACGCCACCCTTCCCTGGAGCCCCCTCGATACCGGTGCCGATTCAGGTGAACGTGCCCAACATGGGCGCTCTACCGGGGATACCCGACAACGTTGCGGTTGAAATGCCCGTGAAAATCGATGGTAAAGGGGTTCACAGAAGGCCGCTAACCCCGCTTTCCAGGAGGGTGATGAACTACGTGATGCTGCCCAGGCTGATGCGCGCCGAGTGGGCGATCGAAGCTTTCCTTGAGGGTGGTAGGGACCACCTCTTCAACTGGCTGATAGTCGACCCCAGGACCAAGAGCAGCAAGCAGGTTGAGGAAACGATCGACGCCCTGCTAAAGCTGCCCGGAAACGAGGAGATGGCCAAGCACTACAGCTAGTTTGACCCTAGGGTTTCGGGTAAAACGTCCATAGGGTAGCATTTTTCTCGAGCCGTAAAATCGGCACCCCAGCTCAAGCTCTGATGCTGTCGCATTCACGTTAACCATTTTTGCCTACTGAGCACTAGACGAGCGTGAGGGTTCTCGATTGCCACGTGCATGCGACTGGGGGAGAGACTTCTGAGGAGCTGGTGAGGGAAATGGACCGTTACGGCATTGATGCGATCGTTCTCTTCTCCCCCTACCCTGGTGTACGCCGGGACGAGTACAGGGGGGCATTCGAGTACAGCTCCAGTATGCAGCGGGCTTCGGCAGAGCACGTAGCGATGCTGCAGAGGGATCACCCCGATCGTATCATAGGCTTCCTCTGGCTTGAACCTAGGCTGGCTGAAGCACTCGAAATCCTCGAGTGGGCGATCTGCAGCTTAGAGCTCCGTGGAATCAAGATGATACCCTACCACTGGTACCCCTACGATGAGAAGCTGTTGAGGATCTACGAGAAGATAGAGGAGCTAAGGGTGCCGATAATCTTCCACTCCGGATCCTCTTTGGTTTTGAAGACTCGTCCCGCTACTGCAGGCCTGTCAACTATGAGGTGCTCATCAACTTTCCGCGCCTGAAGTTCGCCCTAGCCCACGTGAGCTGGCCGTGGATCGATGAGTGCATAGCCCTCTGGGGCCGCTTCAGGTACTCGGCCGAGAGGGCTGGGAGGGATGTGCAAATGTTCATCGATGCGACACCAGGCACTCCGCAAGCCTACAGGAGAGAGGCTTTCGCCAAGTTGATGGCATACGGTGCCTACGCTCACGTGATGTTTGGCAGCGATAGTACAGCGCGGAGTCTGGCTTACTCGGCTTCGGTCAGAGAGAGGGATGTGAGGATGCTTAGAGAAGAACTGGGTATGCCCAACAGCGTTATAGAAGCTTACTTGTACTCTAACGCAGCCCGCTTCCTAGGGTTAAAGTAGCCCGCCCGATGCAACGATGGAGGGTCCAGTGTTTAACCTCGAGTACTGAGAGAATTCCGATTAATCTTTTATACATGCAAGGTAGCTGATGACCGTGGATTCAAGGGAGAGAGTCTACAGGCTTTTGAGCTTCGAGGAGGCCGACAGGGTGGCTCTTATCGACTTCCCGTGGCCGGAGACCATCGACAGGTGGAGGGTTGAGGGTTTACCCAGAACGGCTTCGATACACAGGTTCTTCGGCTTCGACATCTACCTCGTGGGCATCGACGTCTCCCCCAAGTTCGACCCTATCGTGCTCGAGGAAGCTGATGAGTGGGTGGTTTACCGGGACTCCTACGGGGTTGTCACCAAGTCGTGGAGGGGGAGGAGTGGGACGCCGATGCCGGTCGAGCCTGCAATCAGAACTTTGGAGGACTTCAAGGAGTACATCGAACCCATGCTGGACCCCGAGCTCCCCTTCCGCGCCACGAGCAGCCGCTACCCCTTCCGGGGAGACCTGGAGAAGGCTATCAAGAGGCTCCAGCAGGAGTTCTTCGTCGCAGCCAGCATCTTCGGCCCCTTCGAGTACGTGAGGCACATCGTGGGCGAGGGGGTGAACAGCGTTCTACGCCTCGTCTACCGCGATCCGGCTATGCTCGACTACATATTCGATAGGGTCGGCAGGTTCCTAGCCCGGGTGGCTGATACGTTTGAGGAGTTAGGGGCGGATGGAGTGTGGGTATGGGATGATCTGGCCTACAGGAGTGGCCCCTTCATCTCCCCCCAGCACTACAGGCGCTTCGTAAAGCCCCAGCACGAACGCATCCTGCACCCGTTTAGAAGGAGGAATAAGCCGGCAATCCTCCACACCGATGGTAACGTGAAGCTGCTGATACCTGAATTCATTGATGCTGGCTTCACAGCCCTTCAACCCTTGGAGGTGAAAGCCGGGATGGACGTGAGGGAGCTAAAGGAACTCTACGGCGATAAACTCGCGTTTATCGGCAACATCGACGCTCGGGTACTATCGAAGGATAAGGAGAGCATCAGGAGGGAGGTTGAGTCGAAGATTCCCATGGCCGCCAAGGGTGGGGGCTACATCGCGGGCTCTGACCACTCCGTCCCGCCAGACGTCCCACTAAGTAATTACCTCTATTTCGTCCAGCTCGTGAAAGAGGTAGGGCGCTACCACTAGAATAGCTGATCGCTTCGAATGGTAAGGTGGATACGTTCAGTACGTGCATCCCCCATCCGGTGAAAACCATTGTCCGGATGCTAAGCGAAATGGGAGGACGCCCCCTCCTTCACTTAAGCCGTAGATGCTTCTCGGTAAACAGGCTAATGTTTAAATAGATCCATGTATCGTGCATTATGCATGAAAACTATTACGATCAGCGATGAAGTCTACTACAAGCTTGTAGCGCTAAAAGGGGATCGGAGCTTCACCGAGGTGATTGACGAGCTGATAAGATCAAACGTTAAGGGTAGGATCCAGATGATTATCGCACTTTCGCGCAAAGCGGCCCCCGAGGGGCTCGAGGAGGTGGTAAGGTTGGTGAGGGAGGGCTTCAAGGCGAGGCTCGTTGAAGCTGCTCCTTGATACGTCCTTCATAATCGAGCTGAGAAGAGGTAGTAAAACCGCGGAGAGTAAGCTCAGGGAGCTTGCCGACACAGCCTCGGATGTGGGAATATCGGCTCTTTCCTTATACGAACTGCACTTGGGAGCCTCTCTGTACTTTCTAAGGACAGGGAGCACTAGTGAGCTAGCTTGGCTTGAAAGTTTCTTAAGTTGGGTCAGCGTGTACCCTGTCACTCGATCTTCGGCTGAAGCTGCGGCTCGAATCAAAGCAGAAGCCATGACGAAGGGATTAAATCTCCCCGATATCGACCTCTTGATTGCGACATCGGCGGGCCCTGGGACGCTCCTTCTTACGTTCGACAGCGACCATGAAGCAGCTAGGCAGTACCTATCCCGCTACGACGTGAAGGTTGTGTACCTCGAGAAGCGCTAGCCTTTTTCAACGCCAAATGCGTACCATCGCATGATACGCCGCGATCGATCAGATCACGGAAGCCTTCCCTGCATGGTGAAAAGGTTAAGCCGTACTTGTGCGCATTTTCTCTTACCATTTTCATCAAACGGTACCTGCTGCTTTTGGGCGCGTACATGTAACCGTGTATGCGCTCACCCCCTTCAACGTACATACCCCTCAGCCTTGGAATCGTGTCTGGGAATGCCTCTGAAAGCCTCCTCAGACTGTCCGGCTTGGCCTTGTAAGTGCTGCTTACAACGTGCTGAGCGCCTGCAGCTGCAGCAGCCTCCAAAACCTCCCTTATCGCCTCGGGGTGATCGTTTAAGCCGGGGAGAAGAGGATCGAGTCTTACAACGACCGGTATCCCCCTTTTCGATAGCTCCTCGATCGCTCTCAGCCTCCGATCAGGCGAGGGAGCGTGCGGCTCTAACCTGGCTGCTAAGGCTCTGTCAAGGGTCGTGATCGTTATTGAGACTATGCTGGGACCCCTAGCCAGCAGGTCCGCATCCCGCACGACGAGGTCGGACTTCGTGACGATCTCAACGACGTAATCGCCCGCGATGAGCTCCAACAGCCTCCTGGTGTAGCCGTACTCCGCCTCGAGGGGTCCGTACGGGTCGCTACTGCTGGAGATGTTGATGAGAGATCCTGCTGGCACTCTTCTGAGATCCCTCGCTACCACCTTAATGAAGTCCGCTTTAGGCCTCGGCTCGAAGAACCTCCTGATGTAGCTGCTAGCGTAGCAGTAGAGGCAGCCGTGAGCACAACCTGTGTAGGGGTTTACCGTGTACTTGAAGGGGCAAGTACACAGGCTGGTTGCGCGCCAGGGATCGAAGGGCTTCAGGTAGCTCATCTCTAACTATCTGAGCAGCAGAGGTTTTAAGTGCGTAGCTTCGCTGTACCACAGTGCTGCTCGATTTACCCCCAGCAGTGGAGGGAAGGATCATTAGAAGGGTGAACAGGTTCGTAGTGGAAGTGGTTGTAGGAGGGCTTGTTGAACGGGCGTACATCAACAACACCGGTCGGCTGTCCGAACTTCTAGTAACGGGGAGGAAGTGCTACTGCCTGCCTAAAAGCGGGGGTTTGACAAGCCTGAGGTTGATCGCCGTCGACGACGGAGTTGGAGCGGCTCTCATCGACACGGCGATTCAGATGAAGGCCTTCGAAAAGGCCCTTCAAGCGAGAGCGCTGCCGTGGGCCCCCTGCAGCATTATCTCTAGGAACCCGAGGCTGGGGCGTTCTGTTCTAGACTACCTCCTGGACTGCCGCGGCGAACCGGTATACGTCGAGCTTAAGAGCGCGGTGCTCCGAGACGGTTTTTACGCAGCCTACCCCGACTGTCCAACGGCGCGGGGGAGGAGGCACGTGATCGAGCTGGCAGAGTACGCTGAGAGGGGCGGCAAGTCGCTCATCGTCTTTATCGCGGCTCTGCGGGGGGTGAGAGCGTTTAGACCCTACGAGAAGGGCGACCCTGAGATGCCGAATCTGTTGAGGAGAGCCGCGTCCGCTGGTGTCGAGATCAGGGCATTATCAATGCACTACGATCCCGCTTCCTCCCTCGTCGTGCTCGACAACCCGGATCTGCCAGTGATCCTCTAGCTCTGCTGTGGTACATAGGTTTAGCAAGAACTAGATAACAAATGCTGAAAAGGGCTCTCAATGCAACCCGAAAAATGCGAGGATCATGCTAAAAATTTATAAGTGAGGCATCGGTAGGCCTGTGTGAACGCCACATCGGGAACCGTTGTTAAACCTACTTCTGGCGGGGGAGCGAAGGTTTTGATGATCATAGCCGTCCTGGCCGGTGTACTGCTGGCCGCAGCACTGATTTACGCGTTCTGGCTAGCACTCCAGGAGAGCCCCGACAACCCGTGGGCTGCTTTCGTGGTCTCGCAGCTGTTCTTAGGCTACCACAGTGCCGTATTCGCTGTGGGGGCTATCGTGTGGGTGCTCGGTACAGCGATCTTCGCTCTCGAGCTCTACGGTCTCACGCCGACTAGGCAAGGTCTGAAGCGCTCAGGCATGGGGATAGCAAGCTGGAGCGTCCTCGACGTAGCCCTAGCAGCGCTGAGCGCGGCAGTCTACGGTGGACTTCTCACTGCCACGGCACCCATAGTTCTGGTTCCTGGTTTCACGTGGCTTAGGCCAGCAAACGCCCTAGCACCCCTCTTCGGAATGTTCTTCGGGATCCCAGGCTGCGTTGGCGTTGCCTTCGGAAACCTCCTCGCCGACATCTTCGGAGGCTTCTTCGGCGTAGGCTCCTTCGGCGGTTTCATCGGGAACTTCCTAATCGCCTATCTCCCCTACAAGCTGGTGCGGGATCACAGCTTCTCCACCGCAACGTCCATCGGCGAGTTCTACGTCTGGGGCGTTATAACACAAGCCTTCGTCAGCGCGATCTACATATGCTGGTGGCTTGACGTGGCTCAGACGCTCGTCGGGCTCCCCCTCTTCGTGATCTGGGGCATCATAGCGCCCATCATCCTCACCAATAACATCGTCGTCAACGCCGTGCTATCGCCAGTGCTGGGAAGAGTCCTATACCCCCTGATCAAGGGTAGGGGGCTTTACTGGAAAGACCGGGTGAGAACAACCTAGACCGAAACATAAAACCCCCTTTTTCTCTCTAGCAGCACCGTGATGCTGTATGTCCTCTGGGCTTTACATCGAGAAGAGGACGTTCTTTCATAGCTTAGACCCTAGAGCGAAGCTGATCTGGGCTCTTCTCGTGCTCGCGGCTAGCGCGGCTGCCCAGTACAACGGCTTGAAGAGTCTTCCCGTCTTCGCTTCGACGTTGGCAGCTCTGAGCCTATCTGGGCTTAGCGCCGGCTTGGCCCTCCTCCTCATCGTGAACGCCTCCGTTTTCCTGGCCGTTGTGACTCTGATCTGGGCGGGGATGTACAGCACTGAGGGTGCGTTGCTGCTGGCCTGGGGCTTCTTCCGCATCACCGATGTGGGGCTTCTCGTAGCGCTCGGTAAGTTCCTCCTCATCATGAACCCCGTCCTGGCTTTCGTAGCCTTCTTCGCATCGACGAAACCCTACCACATTACCTGGAGCTTGGAGAAGCTGGGGGTGCCCTCCAAGCTCGCGATGACCTTCACTCTAGCTCTAAACATGATGCCGCAGACGGTAAGGATCGTGAGGGAGGTAACCGAGGCTCAAATCGCCAGAGGCCTCGCCCTCGACAGCGGTGGTCTAATCCAGCGCTTGAGAAACTACGCGCCGATCATCATACCCGTGATCTCGCGTTTTATCACGGATGTATGGGATCTCAGCATGGTTCTTGCATCCAGGTACACCGGCTACGCGAGGAGGACGTACCTGTTTGAACCAAGATGGAAGCTAAGGGATACGGGCTTTATGCTAGTATCAGTACTGGTCTACGGTGGGGTGATCGTGTGGAGCATGCTTCCGTGATCGTTAACAAGCTGAGGGCAAAGTACGCCGTCTCGAGTGAATGGATTCTGAAGGGCGTGAACCTAACCGTAGGGAGGGGGGAGATGTTAGTGCTCATGGGACCCAGCGGCTGCGGTAAGAGTACGCTGCTGTACGTGCTAGCGGGGCTTCTCCCATGGGTGATACCGGGTCAGGTGGAGGGCACCGTTGTTATCGAGGGTAGGGATGTCGTAAAAACTGGCTACAGGGGCTTGGCCGGGGTCGTTGGCATCGTGTACCAGAACCCGGAGATGCAGGTTGTGACGCGCTCGGTTTATGAGGAGCTCGCAATGACGCCTGAGAACCTAGGCCTGCCCAAGGAGGAGATCGTTCAGCGCGTGGAGTGGGTGGTCGAAGCCCTAGATTTGCGCAGGTACCTCGACAAGGATCCTCAGTCGCTCTCGGGCGGTGAAAAGCAGCTCATAGCGATAGCTAGCGCTCTAACGATGAAGCCGAGAGTGCTGCTCCTCGACGAGCCAACTTCCATGCTGGATCATAAGGGGACGGCCATGGTTCTCGAAACCGTGGCGCAGCTGAAAAGCGAGTACGGGCTCACAATCATAGCCGCTGAGCACCGGGTGGAGTGGGCGGTTGAAGTGGCCGATAAAATAGCGATCATGCAGGATGGGCAAGTAGTCCTCGAGGGAACCCCTGACGAGGTGTACAGCATGGTGGAGGAAGTCAAGAAGTACGGCATCAGACCGCCAGGGGCCAGTGAGGTTGCTTACGAGCTTCTCAAGAGGGGCGTCCGCCTGCGGGTACCCGTCCGCCTCAAGGACGCCTTCGAGGTGTTCGCCCAATGATTAAGCTGGAAAACGTTCACTTCAGGTACCCCAATGGCCCCGACGCTATAAGAGGTATCACGCTAGGGATCGGCAGGGGAGAGTTCATCGGGATTATCGGGCATTCGGGCGCTGGTAAGACGACACTGGCGAAGCTCATAGCCGGCCTCTTGAAACCGACTCAGGGGCGTGTTCTCATCGACGGCCTCGATACGCGGCGCGTGCCTGCCTCGACCCTCGCTAGAAAGGTCGGTTATGTTTTCCAGAATCCAGAGATGATGATTTTCTCGGCCACAATCTATGACGAGGTCGCTTTCGCTCTCAGGAACATGGGCCTGCCCAACGATGAGGTAACAATGAGGGTTCAGGAAGCGTTGAAGGTCGTTGACCTGAACAAGCCCCTTGATCACTCGCCGCACACCTTGAGCTTCGGCGAGAAGCGCAGACTGGCAATCGCCTGCATTCTCGCGATGAAGCCTGAAGTATTGATACTCGATGAGCCGACGACAGGCCTTGACTACTCTAGGAGTATAGCGCTCTTCGAGGCTCTTTCCCAACTCCACAAGTCGGGGAGGACGGTAATAGTGATCACGCACGATACGGATCTGCTAGCTCGTTTCGCCTCGCGAATCCTGGTCTTGAGGGAGGGGGTCGTTGTTAGCGATTCGGCGGCTGAGGATGTGCTTAGCGACGTCGAGTTCCTCAAGTCTCAGGGGTTCATTCCCACGCAGCTTCAATTTCTCGCTTCGAAGCTGAGGGTCGGGCGCCCGACGGTAGAAGCTGTAGCTGAGGCCATCGTCAGCCGTTTCAAGGTAAGGGTATAAACTCCAAGCCCGAAGCAGATCCGCTGTGAGAAAGGTTGGTGGCCCACACCCGATAGAGGCGATCGTCGCGGAGGTAATAGCGACCACTGAGACGAGGAGGGAGAGCTTGAGAGCGGTCATGGAGGAGTACTTCAAGAGGAGACCGTACCTCTCTGACGCTAAAGGCTTAGCGAGAGCCTACGCCGCAGGCGTCCTTCGCACTTACAGGCTGCTCGACGAGATTGCCCGCCAGCTGCTCGGCGTCGAGCCAAGCCACATGAAGCCGTTCGAGAGGAACCTGCTGCGCGCTCTTCTATACGAGGCAAAGTTCAGGCCTGCGAGCCCGAGCAGAGTTGCCGGCTTAGCAGCGCGCTTCGGCTTACCCCTAGGGCCGAGCGACGTATCGAGGGTTAGGGAGGTCGAACCCGAAGATCTAGCGCGAGGAAGGGGCGAAATCGCCTCGCTGGCTCTCGTGTACTCCCAGCCGGAATGGGTCGTCGAGTACCTCGTGAAACTGCTGGGGAAGCGCGAAGCCGAGCTGCTGCTGAAGGCCTTCAACAGGAACCCCGTTGTGTGGCTGCGCGCCAACACGCTGAAGATTAGGGTGGAGGAGCTCGTGAAGCGTCTTTCGAGAAGAGGGCTTGTAACCGAAATCGATAGAGATCTACCCTTCATGCTCAAGGTGGTAAAAGGGAGTGTAAGCCCCTCCCGAGTACCGGAGCACGCGAGCGGCCTCTTCTACGTTCAGGACAAGGCGTCAGCTCTCGCCGTCTATGCCCTGGGAGGCTCAGAGCAGGCCGTCGATCTAACTGCGGCACCCGGTGGCAAGGCAAGCCTCTACCACCAATTGTACGGCGCTGAAGTTCTGGCTCTCGATCTCCGCGCGAAGAGGCTCGCCGTGATGAAGGGGCTCCTGGAGAGGCTCGGGGCTTGGGGAGTCTACGCTATCAACGCTGACTCCACGATGCCACCGCTCCGTGCGAAGTTCAAGCGCTTGATCGTCGACCCGGATTGCTCGAGCCTCGGAAGGCTGGGGCACAGCCCCGAGATCAGGCTGTGGATCAGGCCTGAGCACGTGATGACCTACTCGGCTGAACAGAGGAGGCTTCTGAAAGCTGCCAGCGAGCTCCTCGAAAGGGGAGGAGAGCTCGTGTACTCCACGTGCACACTGACTCTTGAGGAGAATGAGGAGAACGTGCTCTGGGCCCAAGAAGCACTGGGGTTCGAGCTGATCGAGTTTGAGCCCTACCTGGGTTTGCCGGGAAAGCTCGGAGCAGCCAAAGCGCGAAGGCTTTACCCCCATCTTCACGAAACGGTGGGTTTCTTCCTCGCGAAGCTGAGGAAAGAGTGAAGCAAAACTGTTCGTATGCATTGAAGTGTTTAAACAGCAACCTCAAAAATACCGACTGGAGGGACGGCCGATGGCTCTGCCCAGGAGCTACGCGATAGCCGTGACTGCGGCTATGTCGGCTCTCGCAATAGTCCTCGCGTTGTTCAGGATTGAGTTCCCATTCTACCCGCTCACTTTCCTCAAGTTCGACCTCGCCGAGCTACCCTCAGTCCTCACTCTCGCGCTAGTTGGGCCTAAGTGGAGCTACCTGTGCGCGGCGATGCACGCTTTTGGGCTCCTGGCTAGGGGGAGCGACCCGCTGGGAGTCTCAATGAAGTTCCTTGCCGTTACCTCCATGCTGGCCGGCCTCCACGCTGCAAAGCGACGCTGGAGGTACGCGGTAGCCGTGGCCACCGCTGCTAGGGTGGCAGCCATGTCCCTGGCCAACTTCGCTGTGCTCGGTTTCCTCTTTCCGCACTGGTTGACATTCGCCCAGCGGTTGCTGAATGCTGCGGGAATCCCGGTGAAGGGTTGGACGGATACTCTCCTGGTCACGCTCGCGCTCGTAGCAGTCTTCAACACGCTCCACGTTTTGCTCTCCACGATACCTTCGGTAGCAATAGCAAGCAGGGTTCAGCGCGTCCTAGGCTCCAAAGGTCAAGGGGGTCAGTAAACCCCGGGCCTTTTCCGCACTGGTCGGTTTCGCCCTCGTTCATCACGCGAGATAACCGTGAGGTATGAACTTTAAGCTTTTTTACGGATTTCCGACGTAGGTCCGTGGAAGCCGAGATCCTCATCGACGCTACCTCGAGAGTCGCGGCTCTCAACAAAGGTATCTACGGTCAGTTTATCGAACATCTCGGCCGCTGCATCTACGGCGGCGTTTGGGTAGGCCCCACCTCGAGAATCCCCAACGTGAAAGGCTTCAGACTCGATGTCCTTAACGCGGTTCGGGAGATCAGACCGCCCATAGTTCGCTGGCCTGGAGGGAACTTCGCATCGTCCTACCACTGGGAGGACGGCATTGGCCCTCGAGAACGGAGGCCGAGAAGGTTCGAGCTCGCGTGGGAGGCAGAGGAGCCGAATGAGTTTGGTACGTGCGAGTTCATCGAGTGGGCTCGAATGGTGGGCGCGGAGCCCTTCATCGTCGTGAACGCGGGCAACGGTACGCCTGAGGAAGCAGCGCGCTGGGTGGAGTTCTGCAACTCGACGCGTAACACGCACTACGCGAACCTCCGGAGGCAGCTCGGGTACTCGGAGCCCTTCAAAGTGAAGCTCTGGGGGGTGGGCAACGAGCTTTACGGCAGCTGGCAGGTCGGGTTCTGCGAGGATGGTGAGGAGTGTGCTAGGAGGACGATCGAGTTCGTAAACGAGATGAAGCGCGTGGATCGAACCATCGAGATCGTAGCCGTGGGCTGCGACTACGACCCCCAGTGGAACATCGATATGGTGAGGGTCGCGGGCAACTACTTCGACTACCTATCCGTCCACAGGTACATCTTCACCGAGCATCAAGGCAGGAGCTACGAGGAGCTCGTCGCGTGGCCGGTTGAGATCGAGGAGTGGCTCAAGGCCACCTACCACACAGTTCAAGCGGCCAAGCGCAGGTACGGCATCAGGAAGGACATCAAGCTGGCCTTCGACGAGTGGAACGTGTGGTACCCTGAAGCTAGGCCGCCGCTGCTGAGCCAGAACACAGCCGTGCGCGACGCGATCTTCACCGCGCTCGTCCTGAACGCCCTCCAGCGGTTAAGCAGGATCGTGCCCATAGCCTGCTTCGCCCAGACTGTCAACGTACTTCCGCTCATCCTGACCGACGATGAGGGGCGGATCCTGCTAACACCGCAGTACTTCGTCTTCAAGCTCTACTCGAGCGTCCAAGAAGGTGACGTGGTTAGGACGGTTTGCTTCTCTCCATCCTACACTTCGAAGGAGGTGGGCACCGAAGTGCAGTACGTCGACGCGTCGGCTGTGCTATCGGGTGGCAAGCTGCACCTCTTCGTTGTCAACCGGCACCCCGATGAAAGGGTCAAAGCCAGAGTCTTCATCAGGGGCTTCGAGCCTTCAGCCGTTCACCACAGGTGGATCTCGGGGGCCTCCGTGGATGATAGGAATACGTTCGAGGAACCGTCGAGAGTTTCGATAAGCGAGACTAGCTACGCCTTCAA
This sequence comes from Thermofilaceae archaeon, assembly GCA_038731975.1. Lineage (NCBI taxonomy): Archaea > Thermoproteati > Thermoproteota > Thermoprotei > Thermofilales > Thermofilaceae > Thermofilaceae archaeon. Next base: position 18,812 of record JAVYQJ010000010.1, read on the forward strand.
GGGCTTCGTCGAGCTGCCGCCTCACTCAGTAAACGTCCTAACGCTAAGCCCTACGGCCTAACCGCCTTTCTCTACAGCTGGCGCGACTACGCGTAGAACCCTTTTCCTCCTCCATTGAGCGTACTCGTAGGCGATTACGAACAGCACGAGCGGTATCAGCGCGAGCAGCGCAATCATCAGCATAAACTCCCCAGTCGAAATCGGCAACCCCCCGATTTCGCCGAAAATATCCAGCTGAAGTGTAACCTCCGTTGGGCCAACGACTTCAACCCTCTGCTCACCTGCTCTTCCGCCGTACTCGGCCACTACGGTGTAACTGGCTGCGGGGAGCAGCGTCTTGTACGTGCCCGAGGCGTCTGTTACACCCCTTTCAATCTCCCGGCCCTCATGAAGGATCCTGACGGTTGCGTCGGCGAGCCCCTGCCTTCTAGCTCCAACAACGTTTACAGTGAAGCGGTGGATCGCTGGCACCCTGATCGTCGTGTTCAGCGTCGTCACTAGGCAGCGGTAATCGATCGGAACGCCCTTCCAGCTGATAACTCTCACCCTGAGGATCCCCAGCGGGACTTCTCGCACTACTATTACTCCCTCAGGCCCGACCGTAAACACCTGGCGCTCACCGTCTAGCTTCTCAACTTCAACGACAGCCCCGGTCAGCGTCTCCCCGCTTGAAGCCACCAGCATTATAGGCTGGGCAAGTACGAGCTGCGCTAGCATGATCACCAGCACGACGGGCCAGGCTCTCACGTGGTTACAGTAGGCAGTGCCGCTTTAAACCTTCGCTGAAGACACCAGCTTAAGCAAGCCCTTAACGCACGGGTAGATGTGCTCACCCAGAACCACGACGTACGTTGGAGCGAGAGGGAGCTGCACCAGGGCATCGTGTAACTGGGGGACATTCGATTTCAAGTCGTAGCTCTCAACCAGCGGCAGAGTAAAACCCCTCTCACCCCTCTCGATTATCAACGCCATGTAAGCCCCGGCTCTCACAGCCTCATCACGCGCTTCCACAACGTTCCTGATTCTACCATCCAGCGCCGCAGCTACGCCTCGAAACTTCCTCCCCCAAGCTTCCACGTCCTCAAGCAGAATAGCTTCCACCAGGTGCCACTTGTCGAGGAGCCTGCGCAGCTCTTCCAAACCCTCGCGCGTCAGCCAGGTACCACCTCTGCCGACCTGCACGTAGCCCCTCTTTGCCGCTTCAGCGGTAAGGCCGCGGAGCACGCCCTCGCCTAATCCAAGCTCTCTGCTGAGGGTGTACCTACCCTTTGCCCCGCTCCTCAAAGCTAAAAGAAACGCTAGTATCCGGGCTTCGCGCTCCTCCCTCATCTAGAACTTCCAGTGCTCGAACCTCCACATAACTGTGTCCCCGTCCTTCAGAACCTGCTGGTCGGCAGCTACGGGACCTAGCACCCACTTCCGCTGCCCAGTTTCGTAGATGTACCAGAGCCAGGAGTAGCCCTCGTTTGCCGCAAGGATCTTCTCAGCTACCCCATCGATGGACGTTACGTAGGCCCCCCATGCTCCATAGGTGTACTCGACTCTGGAAGCTACCGCTAAGAGGGCTTTAAGCACAGTCGACCCTGTGGGAAGGGGTGTCGAGTTGAACCACCTTACAGTCCCGTTACCGTAATCGATGGCAATGTTCACAAGGACTACGCGTGCGCGAAGAGCACGCAGCTCCGACTCTGTCTCCGTGAGGGCAGCACGTAGTGCGGTGAGCTCTGACGAGAGGTTTTCTGCCCTCATGTAAGCAAAGGCGGCCAGCGCGCTTGCTAAAACAGCCCATGCGAGGAGTACGACAAGTAGGACATCCCCTAAGGTTCTGCGCTTACCCGAGCTCTGAGCTTGTGAGGCCACGAATCTTACTGGTTATTCATCCTAAGCTTAAGCTTTTCTCAAGAATAGCTGATAAGCCGTCCAAGGAGGTAGGCACGTGAAATGCAGGATTTGCGGCAGTGAAGCTGTAGTTAAACTTGAATACGCCAACCTGAAGTTGTGCGAGGAAGACTTCATCAGATTCTTCGAAAACAGGGTGGAGCGGACCGTTAAGAGATACAAGATGCTGCCGCGAGGCTCGAAGGTCGTCGTTGGGCTCTCAGGAGGAAAGGACAGCTCCTCGCTCTTGCACGCGCTCTGGAGGCTGAGAGATCGGCTCGGCATCGAGGTAGAAGCACTCACGATCGACTTAGGGATCGCCGGCTACAGCGAAGCTTGCCTGGATGCGGCTAAAGAGCTCTGCAGGCGGTTAGGTGTTCCTCTCAAGGTTGTAAGCCTGGAGTCCGAGTACGGCTTTACTGTGGACGATGCTGCCAAATCATTGAGGAGCAACGCATGCTCCGCCTGTGGCACCATCAAGAGGTACCTGCTGAATAGGGTAGCGAGGGAGATGAAGGCGTACGCCATCGCGACCGGCCATAACCTCGACGATACCCTTGCAGCGGTACTCCAAGCCCTCGTAAGGGGCGACGTCGATTCGCTCGCGAGGATCGGACCCGTCCTCCCGCCGACGGGCAAGTTTGTAGCAAGAGTGAAACCCTTGATCGAGACTCCTGAGAGCGACAGCAAGCTCTACGCGGACTTTCTCGATCTCGGCTACGTAGCGGCAAAGTGCCCCTACTCGCGAGGGGCTACGAGCTTCGCGTATAAGGCCGCGATCGAGTTGCTGGAGCATGAGTTCCCCAGCGTGAAGCTCCAGATGCTGAGATCCTTTCTCGATAAGGTTCAACCATCGTTAGGGGGTATCGAAGAAGGCAGGCTCACCGAATGCGTGGAGTGCGGTGAGCCCACTTCGAGGCAGCTCTGTCGATTCTGCCGAGTGAGAATTGAAGTTTTGAGGAAAAAGGTATCATCCCAGCCGACAGCGTTTATGAGCGATTCTTGATGGCAACGGTGTTAGCAGAGCTGTAGGAGTGCTAGCGCTCGGGGAAGAGGGGGCTGGCGCCCTTAAGGCGGAAGTGCTCGACAACCTTCGCCTGCTCCTCATCGCTCAGCCTCCTGAACCTCTCACCAGCGCCAACTATCTTGTCCCACAGCCTGACCTCGGCTGCCATGGAGTACGTCGTTACACCGGGCTGAGATAGCGTGTACCATACTGCGAGGTCGATATCCTCCTGGCTGTCGAAGGGCTCATACCATGTCGTAAAGGGTCTATCTCCGATCATCCTCCGCTCACCGGGCCACCTCCTCTTAGCGATAGCCTTGATCGCGATGACACCGATGTCCCTGTCCATGGCCGCCTTAAGCACCGGGCGATAATCGTTCTCAGGGCTGGGGGCGATCATGCTGGCCGCGTTAACCGGAATTAGGACTGTGTCGAAGTCGAAGCGTTCGAGCGCCTTCAAAACGATGCGCATATCGTTGTGAACCGTGATGCCGATAAACTTGATCAACCCCGTATCCCTAGCCTCCAGGAAAGCTTCGATGGCGCCGCCCCTGTCGAAGATCCTATCGAGCTCCTCCAGCGAACTGACAGCGTGGAACTGGTAGATGTCGAAGTACTTAACGTTCAGCCTAGAGAGCGACTGCTTCAGTTCCCTAAATGCGCCCTCCCTGGTTCTCTCAAGGGTCTTCTCCGCGATTACAAGCTTGTCCCTGTACCTGCTTATCAGAGGTCCCAGCCTAACCTCTGCTTCACCGTAGCTCGGCGCGATGTCGACCATGTTCAACCCCCTCTCGATTGTCATCTCGAACGCTCTGACGCCCTCCTCGGCGAAGGGGGTGAAGCCGGGGCCAGCTCCACCGACAGTCAAGATGGTAACTCTGTAACCCGTCCTCCCGAGGATCCTTTTCTCCATGTGGTACCGTGCCGTATGCTCGGATTTAACCCTGCTGGCCTAAATCGCCGCGTCCGCGTAAATCGTAGATGCTGTGCGGAGGCTGCTTCTCATCAAGCCACAAACAGCATTACAATCGAGGAGCACGTTGCTTGGGCGGCAGGTTGATTTTCGCGCCTCTCGCGCTCTGCATGTGAGACCCAGAGAGAGGGTTCTCAGAGCGGTTCTCCGGGAGGAGGTTGACGCCGTGCCGATCAGCATATGGGTGGAGTGGCCGCAGCCAGCTCGCAGCCTGATGGACGCGCTCCACGCAGATGCCGTGGAACGCATGCTGGAGAAGCTGGAGGTGGAGTACCGGGGCTTCCTCCCAAATATCAGCTGGCTGGGCGTGGGTTTGGTGGGGGGCTACGAAGAGCGATGGTTCACCGACGAGCAGGGGAGGCGCTGCCACCGGAACATGCTCGGTGTCGTTACCGCCTTCTCGAGCGATGGGCGGACGAGCATGTACGTGGAGCACCCGCTTCAGAGGATCGACGTGAGGGAGTACGCGTTCCCGGAGGTGCGGGAGGAGGACTTCGGCAGTGTTGAAAAGTTCCGGAGGCTTCACGAGGACTACTGCGTGATCGCTGCAACGCTCCAGCCTTTCGAGACGGCGTGCGCCCTCTTCGGCTACAACCTGATCTACAGGCTAATGCTACGCGAGCCCTGGAAGGTGGAGTACGTGCTGGATAGGCTCTTCGCGATCGCCGAGCAGCAGGCTAAGCTTCTGGCTGAAGCGGGTGTCGACCAGGTCTACGGGGGCGACGACGTGGGGGCTCAAACCACGATGCTGATCTCCCCCCAGCTATGGCGCCGCTTCCTGAAGCCCCGGTACAGGCGCCTCGCCGACGCGATTCACAAGCGTGGAGCCTTCTTCCACTTCCACAGCGACGGCTGGATCGAACCCATCATCCCCGATCTAATCGAAGTGGGGGTCGACGTCCTCGAGCCCCTCCAGCCCGAGTGCATGAACTTAAAGCAGATTAAGGAGCGATACGGCGACGAATTGAGCTTCGAGGGAGGCATCGGCGTTCAACGCCTACCCCTCATGAAGACCCACGAAGTCGCAGAGGAGGTTAGGCGCGTGCTTGAGGCGATGGGACCCACGGGCTTCACCCTCAGACCCAGCCACACAATTCTTCCCGAAACACCGCTGGAGAACATCCTCGCCCTCTACGAAAGCGCCAACAAACTCAGAAGACTCTCAAAGCACTAATCCCGAGTCCACCAGCAGGCTCCTTAAAGGACTCTGCAGGCATTCTAAAATCAACGCCCCGCATCTGCTCTCCAGCCTAGATCGTAATGCAGAACCAAAACGGGCTGCCGATGCTTCCACCAAGCTGCACGCGTGAAGCCCATCAAACCCTGTAACTAAAGCCAAAGCGTCGATCCCTGTACAAACGCATCCAGCATCGTCCTACTCATCGGGTTACGCAGACCCTATCGCTAAACCGAGACTTTTACTGTTTACCGAAAATCCCTCCTGCTACCCTCAGCCTAGCTGCTCGGGATATGTGCGAATTCCTCCCTAATCAAGGTAGTTTTTTATTATGTTATTTGGCTGATAGTTAAGGGGGGTAGGATAATGGCTGATGTATCTGGAAAGCCTTCGAAGTTAATTGCGTGGTTTTCTGGGGTAATGCTCGTTATGGCACTTGGTTTCTTGATCGCAGAAATTCCAGTAAGAATTAAGTCAGGACGTTTAGACATCACCTTTCTCACGGATACTACAACTGTGTTTTCCCTCATGCTTTTCAGCTACGGCCTTTCATCGCTCGTTGAACTAAAGAAACCGGAGTGGAAGCCCTACCCGTCCCTTTATGCAGCAATTTCAGTATTCGTTGTGACAACGCTGTGGTTAGGGGTTCAGGCTTACTACGCGCTAACAGGAAAGCAAGCTCACTTACTCGGAATACCTACCATCGGGTTATTTTGGCTCTTTTCGCTTCTAAGCATTATCGTGAAAGGGTACACACTAAGGTCTTCTTCTAGGGTTCAGTAGATTTTGGTCTTCCCGCTCTGTGGAGAATCCAGTGGGCGTGGGGCGAAGCGTGGATAGCGGCTTCTCTAGGGTGCTCTGGGGCTGCTGCCAATGAGAGTTGCATCTCGTTCTCCAAGTAGCTTGCAGAAGGCTTCCCCGATCACGGTTTCCTCGGTTACCGTCTTTACCAGTCGAGTTCCATTCGTGATTCAGCCTCGTTATCTGCGGATACCCTTGTGGAGTCCCGGAGGTGTGGAAGGAAGACTTCGGCTATGCCGAGAAGTTCCGGAGGATACCTTAGATGCTTAGGAATTAAAAACTTAAAATGGTCTAAAATTACATAAGCTGGTGCATCTGTATGCCTCGGTCGCGGGGCGATTATGGAAGTCTTTTCTTCACAGTGCTCTTCGTCACACTCGTAGCTGTAAATATTTTTCTTTACGTGGAAAAGGTGACTCGAACTGGGCTTTGGTTTCACCCCGGCGCTTTCACGTACCTTAGATGGGCCTTCCTGTTGTCCCTCTCAACTGTTTGGGATTTCGCGGGCTTTCTAGCTGGTGGGGATCCGCAAAGGAGAAAGTACCTGACCATTCGTACATCTTTCGCAATTCTCGTCGCTTTGACGCTGTGGGCGTTCATTGAGGGCGCCCTAGTGCGCTCTTACGGCTGGGTACTACTCCCCGACCCACCCCAAATCGTCTTTTTTCATCTTGCTGGCGCGCTCCCTCTGGTTTTCGATGCGATTCCTCGCGCCCCAAGCGCACGGCTTTTCACACTTCAAACCGTAGTGCTCGCGTGAACTAGTCACTTCCCCCTCGGTAAGGGACCGTTTTCCTTATATTGTCGATTCCTCAGCTCGCAGGCTGTATGTCGATTGTGGAGAGCACCGTAGAGGCTGCCCTCACGCTCCTTTCGAGTATGGGGCTCGCGGGGTTGTACGTGCTGGCAGTGCTAGAGCTGCTCCTCGCCCCGATACCGGGGGAAGTGGTGATGGCTCTCGCCGGCCTCCTGGCGAGCAGAGGCGATGTAGCTCTCTGGCAGGTGGTCACAGTGGGCACTTTGGGCAACCTGACTGGCTCTTTCATCCAGTATCTGCTGGGCTGGAAGATTGCCCGCCCCGTCTTAATCAAGCTGTTAAAACGCTTCTTTATAGACGAGCGGGACCTTGAGAAGGCGGAAAGGTTCTTCAGCCAGCGGAGCGGCTTCGCGGCCGTTGCCGGAGGAAGGCTGGTGCCGGGCGTGAGGTCCGTCATCAGCCTGCCGGCTGGCATGGCTAGGATGAGCCTACCGGCGTTTACCGCTGCGACACTGATTGGGAGTCTCCCTTGGAACGCGATTTTCGCTTACCTCGGCTTCGTGCTGGGGGAGAACTGGCACGTGGTACGAACGTACTCCACCTACCTGGACATCGCGGGTGCCGCGGTGCTGGCCGCGTTAACCGTCTACATTGCCCTTAAGCTGGCTGAGCGTAGTCGAAGAGCGCGCGCCAACCGCACACAGAGTACTCCTCCAGCACCCTCCGGTACACGTGAAGTAGGTACCTGACGATCTTATCCCACCTGTACAGCTCCTCCACCCTCCTCCTCCCCCTGAACCCCATCTCCCTCGCAAGCTCAGGGTTGTTCAAGAGGTGCTCGATCGCTGCAGCCAGCGCTCCAGGGTCTTCGGGTGGCACTAGCAGACCCGTAACGCCGTCCTCAACGATCTCTGCTAGCCCGCCGACTCTTGAGGCTACGACCGGCTTGGCGGCCGCCATGGCTTCGAGCGCGACTATGCCGAAAGGTTCGTAGCGGGAGGGGATGACGACGATGTCCGCCAGCCTCATGGCCTTGTACAGCTCGCTGTCGCTGATCCTGCCAGTGAACAGGACTTTGCTGCCCAACCCGTAGCTCCTGGCCATCCACTCCAGGTGCATGCGCATAGGTCCATCGCCCGCGATCACGAACTTCGCGTCCCCCCTCCTCGATAGGACCATTCGCGCAGCCTCGATGAGAACGTCCACCCCCTTATCGTAAACGTGCCGGCCGGCGAAGAAAACTATCCTCTCCCAGGGCAGCGCGTACCTGTCCCTCTCCCCGGGTGCGGGCACATGCGCATCGACCTCTTCCAGGTCGATCCCGTTGGGGAGCACCGTCAACTTGTCGGAGGGCAGGGAGAAAGCGGCCATTACTTCGCCCTTCATCGAGTGGCTGCAGACGAAGACTCTCCAAGCTTCGTAAGTGAGCCTCCACTCCCAGTAGTGTATCTGACTCTGCATCGGCGTGGATATGCTCCCTCTGCTCCTCCCATACTCCGTGGCGTGCATCGTGGCGATGAGCGGAACCTTCAGCAGGTGCTTGAGCGCTACGGATGCCGGCGCGCTGAGCCAGTCGTGGGCGTGGATGATCTTCGGCCTGAAGCCGCTTTCCAGGACTTTCGCGATCATCAGCAGGTTGAATGCGTAGACCCACGATACGAGCCCCGTGCTCCTCAGGCGGAACGGGTCGACTCTAAGCACCATCAGATTATCATTGGTCTCGTCGTAAACCCTACCAGGCAAACCGAGCGTCAGCACACAAGTAGTAGTGTGGGCAGCCATCTTCCTAGCGATGCTGGTTACCGCGCGACCAAGACCCCCAACTACGTGTGGGGGGTACTCCCAGGAAACGTGGAGAACTCCAGAGGACTTGGCTGGTGAGGGGGCTCCCGCGGCTCGCCTTCGCGATACACGGCCCTTCAGCTTCTCCACTACCTCGTCAGCCTCAGCCTCTAGGAAGGATTCGATACTTTTGACAGTTTCCGACACAAGGCCGGAGCCTCCCCGTTCCTCCTCCCGCGTGTAGATGGAGTAGCGGAAGGGAAGGTTTAGTCGCTTCGATAGGATGTACGCGACGAGGGCGCCCATCCATTCGTGCCCTTCAACAACCTTGAGCCCGCGCGGGTCAAGCCTGTAGGGAGCCTCCGCCAGGGTCGTGAACAGCTCTATAAAGGTCCACTCCACGATGTCGGATGTAGCGACGCGCGGCGCGCTCCCCCCACCGATAACCTCCACGCCGTCGATAACCGTACGCCCCTCGTAGCCGATGAGTAGGACCTTTCCCCCCTCCCTCCTCACGCTATCCCAGACCCAGCTGGCCAGCAGACCGGAACGCTTCAGCGGCTCTAGCTCTGACGTTACGTGTAGAATCGACATCGTCAGCAGAAGAAGCTGCTGACCTTGAGGATTCCTAGCTCGGACAGGAACACCCGGTTCCCCACGAGTACGACATAATTCATCTCGCGAAGAGACTTCAAAGTCTCGTTCAGTTCCTCGGGGGGTACTCCGATGATTCCGCAGAGCTTTGCCACCTCGATAGCCCTAGCCTCGTCGACGGCTGCCAACGCGTGAAGAGCCTTCAAGAGCTCAAAGGGGTCCACGGTTTTAGGTGAACACACGAACTAAAATTTTTAGCCTCAGCCTTGCGCTGCCCACGAAATATGGCAAGGGTTTTCTCAGAGTACGCGGCTTACCTTCCAGGCGAACGCGTTGTACTACGCGTAGAGAGTGGAAGGGGGGGTAAGCTGCTGTTGAAGCGTGGCGGCGAACTGGTCGCATCCTGGGAGGTCAAGCCCGGGAGGGACGTTTTCGAGTTCTCGGTCGCAGAAGAGGGTCTGTACGAAGCGACGCTAGAGCCTGAAGGTGCGCACTCCATGTTTGCGGTTCTGACGCGCCAAGATCCTCCGCCGATGCTTGCGGTGGTGTTCCACAACCACCAAGCCCCCAACTACTCCCCTGATGGGGCGGTACGCGAGCCTTGGGCCTACAAGCACGTTTGGGAGGACGAGTTTGCCCCCTACTACGATGGGGGAGCCTACCTCGTCCAAGCACGTCTGCTGGAGAAGTGGGGGGTTCGCTGGAATGCGAATCTCTCGCCCAGCCTCCTGCACCAGTGGGCGAGGCTGCTCGAGCGGGGTGCGGTCATCAGCCAAGATGGAGCCTACCTATGCGTCGAACCGGATAGCTGGAGGAGCAGGAGGGTCGCTGAGAGCTTGGAGATCTTCAAGCGGCTGGCGAGGAATCAGCTGGAGGTGCTCACCAGCTTCTACTCGCACCCTATAGCCGGCTACATAGCCGAGGTGTACGGTTGGGCGGATCTGCTGAAGGAGGAGCTGAGGCTGGGGAAAGAGATCACCGAGAGAGTGCTTGAGGTGGAGCCGCTGGGCGCCTGGCTCCCCGAGATGTCGTTCTCGACGAGGCTTGTCCCCATCCTGATCGAGCACGGAATCCGCTACACGGTTTTAGACGCTCTCAACCACTTCTCGGGCGCGGTGGGCGACAAGGGGGGAATCTACGAGCCATACAGCCTCGGAGAGCTGGTCATCTTCTTCCGCCACACGGGCCTCTCAGACCTCTGGAGCTTCAAGTACAGCAACGTTCCCAGCCCAGAGGCAGCGGAGGTGGCTGCGAGAGACTTCACCCTGCGCCTTGTTCTGGAAGCCTACACGAACAAGGCGAAGCCGCTCACCGTCGCGTTGGACGGAGAGAACTGGATGATCCTGCCCCATCCGAAGCCTCCGGCGGCCGTGTTCTTTGATAGGATGCTCGAGCAGCTGAGGGCTGCCGTCGATCGGGGGTTGATTAGGCTAGTCAAGTTGAGCGAGGTACTGGAGGAGGTGGAGCCGAGGAGGCTGATCTCCGTGCCGGCGAGGAGCTGGATGGGGGGTTACGCCAAGTGGACGAGCGAGAAGCGGCAGGAGCAGGAGAAGATATGGGCGAACATCATAGAAGCCTACGAAGTGTATAAAGCGCTTGAAAACAGCGTGGGCGCTGGTGAGGAGGATCTGCTCGCTCTGTTTCACGCCGTCAACAGCGACCACATCTGGGCTGAGTTCGCGGACGAGGGTTTCTCGCGCGAGTGGCTCGAATACCTCCGCAGCAGGTTAGCAACGATCCTAAGCTCAATAAAGCTCGAGGGCTTCGCCGACAGCAAGCTAAAGATCCGGAACACGCTCGACAGGGAGGTTAAAGTTTTGGTAACCGAGAACGGACATGCAACAGAGGTGACACTACCACCGGGCGTGAGCGAGATACCCGTTCAGGGCTCAGTCGTCGAGATCTCTATTAAAGGCTGGACGAGCGTGTTTAGGCTTGGGAAACCTCTTGTGAGGGAGCGCAGGAGCAGCGATTAACGCGCGTCGACGTGCAGCTAAGACAGGCATCGGTGAGAGGAGGGGGTGATCGGGACCGCATCGAGCACATCTATCCATCGTGTTTCGCCCCCCTAGCTGCGAGGGGGAGCAGTTGGGCATGAGGCACGTCCCTAAGCCCCTTTCCCCTGCTCGCACGGATAGGACTTGGGGTGGTGAAGCATCGTGCTCGGCCCTATCGCGCTACGGATAAAAGCCGCCGGGTCTTGAGGAGATGATTACTGTGGATTTCGTGCTTTACCTCGAGATGCATCAGCCGCTTGTCTTGAGGAGGGAGCCCCCCGCTAAGGTGGAGTCCTGGTGGGATTTAACGGACGTTGAAGCCAGCAAGGCCGCCTTCGAGCGGGCTCTGGGCTCATGCTACTTGCCGCTCCTCAGGACGTTTGAGGAGCTTGCCCCATCCGGCTTGAAGGTGGGGTTGCGCGTCAGTGGCGTCCTTCTCGAGTCGGCGGAGCTGTGGGGTAAGAGCCTCCTGGAGAGCTTGGCCTCCCTAGTCTCCATCGAAGCGGTGGAGCTTGTAGCCGGTCCTTACTTCAACTTGCCCCCTCTCATCTTTCCGGCTGACGAGCTGGTGGAGCAGGTGAAGCTGCACAGAGCAAAGCTGAAGGAGCTCTTCGGAGTCGAAGCCGAAGTCTTCGCTGCGCCCTATCTCGCTTACTCGGATGAGATTGGCAGACTAGTGAAGGACGAGCTGAACCTGAGGGTTGTGCTGGCTGAGGGGGCGACGCACGTGCTAGCCTGGAGGACGCCGCACTTCGTTTACAAGCATCCCTCGAGGGATCTTTCGATCCTCGTGAGGGATCAGGAGATCAGCAACCAGGTGGCCTTCGGGCTTGGGAAGTGGCTGACGGCCGCCTACATCGCTGAGAGGGCTTCAAGGATCGAGGGGACGACGTTGGTCGTCGCGGTACCAGCCGAAACATTTGGGCTCTCCGTACCCGCAAGCGCCGGTGCTTTCGAGTTCCTGCGCTGGCTGCCAAAGGAGCTCGCGAAGCACCCGTGGATTCGCTTCGCCACACCCAGCGACGCGGCAGGTAAGGAGTATGTGGATGTGCTAAACGTCCCCCAGCCCGTAACGTGGCTCGAATCGAAGGACTTGCGCCCGTTGACGGAGAGCGCGGCTCAGCAGATGCTGCTGGCGCTACTGACGGAGCTGAAGGGAAGGGTGCAGTGCGAGCTGCTCGGGGCCTGGCGCTTCCTAGCGCAAGCTGACCTGCTGCTGGCTTCGAGAAGCATGGATGCCGCGCTCCGGTTAGCGAAGGCCCTCTGCGCACTGAGAGCCTCGGTGGGCAGTTGAGAAGGATTCCAATAACCTCTCGCACAACGCCTTGTACAGCCTCTCTCTCAGTTCCTCGCCCCTCAACCCTCGCATGCCCTCCACCTTCTCGGCTGCAATCACGTCACCCACTACGGATCGCAGCCACTCGGCCAAATGCCCGTTCTCGACGTGGAACTCCAAGCTCTGCGCAGGCACCCTCTTGACGATCTCGATCAGGTCGAGCCCGCTCCTGGCTACGTACGGGAGGGGCTCGCCCTCGCGTGCGAAGAAGCGGAACGCCTCCGACTCCGGAAGCGGCTTCACCCACCTCGCTACCTCCTCCTGCCGTGCAAGTCTGCTGAAGAGCTCCGCCTCGAGGCAGGCGATGGCTTCGGTGAAGGCGGCGAAGGCGTGGTAGGGGCTCGGGTAGGGGCTAAAGTAGCTGTGTACCTCGCCTGGACCCCCGCCCTTCGTACTCATGTAGTAGTAGTGGTCGCTTATCGAGAGGAGCCTCCACAGCCTGAGGGCGGCTGGGTCGCCGAGAGCTTTCACCAAGGGCTCGAGCCGAGCCTCCCTGGCGAGCGACATCTGCTGCATCATGTTGCCCAGCCAAGCTGAAGCATCCCTCTCCACGTCCGCCCAGGATATCGTCTCCGGGACATCTATCTCGTCAACAGGTGCATGCATCTCGATCGCCTCGCTTGGAGTCGCGAAGCGGAGCCCTCGCTTCTCAGCCTCGACGGGCAGCCACTCGAAGAAATCGAATATGCCGGTCTCCCTGGGGTAGTGCTCGCCCACCGTCTCGTAGTCGATGAAGATGCAGATGAGCTGGCCGGGTGTCGCGGCGAGCCACGTTGCGTACTTCTCAGCGGTGAGCGGGTACTCCTCCCACTTGACCGAGGCGAAGCGGAAGCCTACGTCGTCGCTCAACCTGTAGTTCCTGAGGAGCACCTTAATGTCAACACCCTTCGCCATGTACACGTAATTGGGCGACCTCCACCCCAACACCCTCTCAACGCCCTCTGTCACTACGGCACGGAACCCCAGCTCCCTGGCGATTCTGGCTACGTTGTTGTCGTAGATCAGCTCCGTGTTCTCGAAGACTCGCGGCTCGACGCCCAGCAGGTCCCGCACTCTCCGCCTGTGCATTTCGACCTGTTCTATGAACTCTATACGGGAGATGAAGTAGGCGAGCGAGTGGAAGTACGTCTGGCACAGCACCTCGCACTGCTTATGTCTGGCAGCCTGCTTGAACAGCTCGAGAAGATCCGGATCCCAGCGCTCAGCCTGCTCCAGCAGGACACCGGAGATGCTGTACGAGACCCTGAACCCCGGGTGTTCGTCGAGCAGCCTGAGGAACATCGACGTGGCGGGCTTGTAGCACCGCGACGAAACCCTCTCGAAGATCCTCTTCGTCAGCTCCTTGTCAAAGAATGCCTCTTCCAGCGCCTCGAACGTCTCTACCTTACCGAAAGTCCTCCTCAGTAGAGGCTGCTGGGCCAGCCTGTAGGGCTGGTGCACTTCGAAGATGAGAACGATGTCGGGGCGCCCGGTCTGCATCCCAACCATGATGAATTACGGGTTGTCGTTATATTAGGGTTGTCTCCACAAGCTCCCGTGAGAGTCTGGGTCATCAGCTTCGAGTGCGGGGGCGTCGCAAAGGCTGGCGGCTTGGGGGAGGCTGTGAGGGGCTACGCCTCGCGGCTGGCGGAGAGGGGCCACGCGACTAGGATCCTGATGCCCAGCCACGGATTGCGAAGCGAGAGCAGCGTAAGGCTGGGGGAGTTCACCTTCTACAGGAGGACTGTGGATGGCGCCGAAGTCATAATGGCTTCAAATCCCGTTTTAGACGAACCATCGATCTACGCTGGCGGGCTGACCGAGGCCAAGGCCGCCGCTCTTGCTAGAGCCGCTAAAGCCCTGGTTGAAGCGGAAGGACCCCCCGACGTTATCCACGCGAACGACTGGCACGCGGTTCCAGCTGCGCTATCCGTGCTCTCCTCCGCTCCAGGGACGGCCTTCATCTTCCACGTTCACCTGTACCTGGGCTGGTGGGTGAGCTGGGATTACCTCTTTCGAGACTGCGGCCTGGACCCCGGGAGCAGGTTGAGGGGCCTCAGCTTGGGTGAGGCTTACGGGAGGGCAAACGGCGTCATCGAGGTGCTGGCCGCGCAGCTCGCCGATTCAGTCGTGACGGTTAGCCGCGCGTACATGGAGGAGGTTTTGAGGCCGGCGGTCTGGTGGGCTGTCGGCGACCGGCTGACTTTCGTATATAACGGGACGGACTGGAGCTTCGGGAAGCTCGTTGAGGAGGCGAAACGGCACCACGCTCTACCGGAGCTGGGCGACGTCCGCTGCAGCCGGAGGGAGCTCCGGAGGTACCTTTTAACAGAGGCGATCGCTCGCGCGATCCCTAGGGTGAGCGACCCCAGCATGGCTTGGGCCGCCAGGGGTGCGCAAGCGTTCCCCTCGGACGGGCCTCTCGTGCTAGCCACGGGCAGGGCTAGCTGGCAGAAGGGCTTCGACGTCCTGCTTCAGGCGTCCGATCTTCTGGCCAGCGTCGTGCCGGGCGTGAGGTTCCTGCTCCTCCTGCTTCCAGCGAGGGGCGAGGAGGGCCACCTCTCCTGGCTGATTGGGGAGGCTGAGCGGAGGCCGCACGTGAGGCTCATCGTCGGCCACGCGGCGGAAATCTACGCTCTGGCCCACCTGGCTGCCGATGCCTTTGCCGTCCCCAGCCGTTGGGAACCCTTCGGCCTCTCAGCGGTCGAAGCTATGGCCGCCGGCGTACCGGTGGCCGCAAGCGGTGTGGGTGGATTGAAGGAGACCATCGTCGACCTGAGGAGCGACCCCTCGGGAGGGACGGGCTACCTCGTCCCCCCGGAAAACCCGGCCGAGCTGGCGCGAGCTCTCGCATCCTTACTGGCTGTAACTGCGCGCGAGGATCTGGCAGCCTCCGGGGTGCTGGAGAGGGCGGAGTCGTTCGGCCTGCCCAAACCCTCCCTCTCAGATAGCGAGCTTAGAGCGCGGTGCGCAGCGAGAGCCGCGGAGTTCAGCTGGGCTAAGGCGGCTGAGCGGCTAGAAGAGATCTACCGTGACGCGTTGATCAGGGCTAGGGGCGCTTAACCTGCAGGTGGCCCCCTACCTGGAAGCGCTCGAATCCGGGCTTTACTTCAACTCTCATATTTTTCTCCCCCAAAGTCTGGCAGAGGACCCAGACGTAGCAGATCCTGCTACCGGGTGAGGCGACGTTCGGGTGGTACCCCCTCAAGATGACCACGGCGTCTCCGTCTCTGACGATGTAGGAGTCGGCGCCCCCCTCGTCCTCTACGATCTGGACGCCGAAGCCATCCCCCAAGCCGTAGTACACGTAGACCTCAACCTTGTCATCGTGCTTGTGAGGCGGGAAGCTCGTCCACTCGCCCGGGAAACCTTCGGTGAACCCCGCTAGCAGGCTCGTGCCTGGATCGTTCACCCCCAACAGCGTGTAAACAAACCGCCTATAGCCCTCACCACCCACTAAGATGGGTTGAGCATCACCTGCGCGCTTTACCATCCACAAACCACTCAGCCTTGAGGGGGCCTCGGCTGCGACCAGCAGGCACCCCCGCCCCGCAAGCTGTACTTCGGTAGGACCTGCGACGTACAGTAGATCCCGCGCCCCCAGCTCAGTGGAGCCGAGCTCGCTCTCAACCCCGCACGATCCGAACGCGCACACGATTGCCGCTTCTCTCCCTTTGCCAACGCATACTTGGCCCTCCCCCTCCAGCAGCCCCCACGAGAAGGTGCGAGTCCCATCGCTCCACAGCACTTCGAACCAGCCAGGCTGCCTTAATGCTCGGCGGAAGATCGACCGTACCACAACCCTGCCGAAGCGTCCATCTCTAAAAATGGTTGCTGGTATAGTGTTGGCTGTGTATTCGCTCTCTCAAGTAGATCACGCCTTTTCAGGTTCGAACCTGGCTTTCTTGCGCTGTAATGGGCGACTGTCGCCGGAAGTCACGGGTACCCGATTATGCGCATGGTCAGTTCGATCTCCGCTGTACTTCAGTTAGGGGTTCGTAGCGTTACACTTTCATATGCGCGGAGTAGGGGAAGTCCTATGGATGAACATTTGAAGAGTTTCAAGTACAGGTACGCTGGCATCGAGCTCTACTTCGGCCCCGGTGCGATCAGTGGGCTGGAGGATTGGTTAAAGAGGCACGAGAGGGTTCTAATTGTGACGGGGAGGAGGTCGGCGAAGGAGAGCGGGGCTCTTGACGATGCGCTCAAGATCCTCTCTCGGCACGGTGTAGCGTACGAAGTCTTCAGCGACGTTACCCCGAACCCGTGGGCCAGCCAGGCTGACAGGATGGCAGAGCGCGCCTGGTCGATGGGTGCTGAAGCTATACTGGCCATTGGAGGGGGCAGCGTGATTGACGCGGCGAAGGTCGCCGCGATGATCGCGGTGAGCGGCGGTAGAGCATCCGACTACGTTTACGGGCGGAGGAGGGCGAGGGGGTGCCTCCCGGTTTACGCGATCAACCTTACTCACGGCACGGGTACTGAGGTCGACCGTTACAGCGTCCTGACGGTCGATGAGACGAGGGAGAAGCGGGGGATGGTTTCGATCTACCCGACAGCCTCTGTCGACGACCCGCTCTACACTCTGACGCTTCCGAGGGACCAGACCATCTACGTTTCGCTCGACGTGTTCTACCACGCCTACGAGTCTGCCACGCAGCGCGATTCGCCGCCAATCGTTGAGCTCCTGAGCGCTGAAGCCGTCAGGTTGCTCGGCATGTGGCTGCCTCGAGCCGTTGAGAACCTCAACGATCTTGAGGCGAGGTACTGGCTCCTCTACGCTTCGATGCTGGCCGGCGTGGCGATAGACATTTCGGGAACCCACGTCAACCACTTGCTGGAGCACGAGCTGAGCGGGGCTAACCCCAGGCTGGCGCACGGCTGCGGCCTGGCTCTCCTCGGGCCGCGGGTGGTTTACTACACTCACAAGCTTGCGCCGCAAGCCTCTGCTGCTGTGCTCAGGGCTCTGGAACCATCGATAAGGCCCGTGCCTGACGACGCGGAGAAGGCCATGAGGGTTGTGAAGGAGTTCCAGGAAAGCGTGGGGTTCCGAGAGAGGTTGAGCGATTACGGATTCTCGGAGAGCGACCTCAGAGCGATCGCTCGCAAGCACGCTGGCCTCATGGGCTTCAGCGAGGAGCAGCTGTTCGACATCCTCAAGTCAGCCGCTTGACAAGTGCCTTTCAACCATAGCTTCCAGGAACCTTTTCGCCTCCAGTACCTCTTCGTCCAGCCGCCCTCTTAGATCCGGGCCTCCCACGTCAACCGCCATTGGGCCGCTGAACCGGTGCTTTCTCAGCGCCTCGAATAGGCCATCCCAGTCTACCGTGCCGCGGCCAGGAGCCCAGTGGTAGTTGTCGCGCCCATCGTTGTCGGAGGCGTGGACGTAGAAGATCCTGTCCGCGAGCTTCTCGACCGATAGGGGTATCAGCTCCTTGGCAGCGTGGAGGTGTCCCACGTCCAGCACCGCGCCGAAGTTGGCTTCGCCAACCTCGTCGATGAGGCGGAGCATCGCGTCGCTGTTGCTGATGGTCTCCCCGATGCGGGGCTCGACGGCTAGCTTCAGCCCCCTATCAGCCGCCACCTTCGCAGCCCTTCTCATACCATCTACAACAATTGACCAGAACCGGCGCCAGGAGAAGCTTGGGTCAACCTTGACCCTGTATCGCTCGCCGAACACTACCGCGCTGGAGTAAGGGCGTGGGCCGACAAACTCGAGCGGCGGGGTGAAGGTGTCGGTCTGCATCAGCTCAGCGCCAAAGTAGACGGCCAAGTCTGCCGCTCGCGCGAGTAGTTCAATCGCTTTCGCCCTCTCAGCCTCGACCGGCGATACGAGCTCGCGGAAGATCCCAGCGAAGTTGACAACCTCCAAACCCAGCGCATCCAGCGTTTTCCGCAGCTCGCTCCGCCTACTCTCGATCTCCTGCAGGTTTGCCTCCCCGACTGCTTCGATCTCAACGTACTTGAAGCCCAGTCGTGCTGCGTCCTCGAAGGCTTTCACCATACCATCGACGGGGGTCGGGTAACCGTACTTCGTGATCGCGTAAAGCCAGGCGAGGCAGATTTTCGCGTGCCGCACACGATCAAGCCTGCGGGGTTTCTTATAAGCTCGCTCCACCGCGAAGGGCTACTTAAGGGAGAGACCGCGGTTGGACGCGGTCCAATGGAAGAGGTCGATGCAACGGAGCGCAACCGGGCTCCGCGGTCAAAATCGCGTTTCGAGGATCTCAAGGAGAGGGTTGGGCAACCACTGAGCGAGCGATTCTTTCCGCGCAGAGTACCACCTCAACTGCGCTCGCGCCGAAGATGTAAGTCACAGGCTCAATCCCACGGCCCCCTGTATCGGCGACGACCCTCGGCAGTGTCCCTTTCCGCCTCCTTTCGTGTACTGCAGCAGCCGCCGGGTTTGGGGAGGGGTAGTCCTCGCTGGAGAACCAGGTCCACTCTAAACCTAGCTCTTCGAGAGCTCTTTCCACGCGTTCGTCAAACCTGATGTCGATGCAGGCTGAGTAGCCGGAGGCTAAAAGCACCTCTGCAAGGTGTTTCGAAGCCCCGAACGCTGGTTTGCGTCTCGCAATCAGCCTTCCACCAACCTTAGCCAACCTCCCCGGTACGGCTGCAACATCCCTCACGCTCACTGCCCCCGGCACCGCTCGAGCTATGTTCACCATCACTTCGGGAGCCACCGATGCCAAGCGCGTCGACGATTCGGCCAGAACGATTGCCCTCTCGAGGTCCGCGAGAGCCATCCCCCTGTGCGCCGTCAACCTCGGGTACAAGGCAAGGGTGCAGGCGGTGCAGCTCATGAGGGACCAGTTGTTGCGCTTATGCAGCCGGCAGGCGCCACCCGACGCGGCTACAAGCAGCCAATACCTGTGCGCGAGAGCGGATGCTTCCACTACCCTGCCTGAAGCGAGAAGCTCGAGGAGCCTACCGACCAGAAGCTCCGCCTCCAGCTCGTCGATTCCCAGCTCAGCGAGCTTCAAACCTCTCTCCTCGTTCAGCAGCTTACTGACAGCCGCCTGGCTGACGCCAAGAACCCTCGAGATCGCCCTCTGCCCCCACCCTTTCCCTCTCAGTTCCTTCGCGAGCATGGCCCGCAGGGGTGAAAGGTAGTACTCCTTGAGCTCGTCCGCAGGTATCATGGTATAACCAGGTTATAAATTTGCTTAAAAGTTTTTCTATCAATGGCGGTCTGCTTCAGGTAATATTTAAAACCTGGTTATAGATAGGGGCGCGTGGCCAGCTCGACGGTGGCCCGGGAAAAGAGAGTGGAAGCCGGAAGAGTCAGAATCCTCGCCGAAGCAGCCGTCATGCTGGCGCTAGCCACCGTGCTGAGCCTCTTCAAGATCTTCCGGATGCCGCAGGGAGGCTCAGTGACTCCAGCCTCGATGGTCCCGATCATCCTTTTCGCGATGCGAAGGGGCCTTAAGTACGGGATCGCGGCCGGCGTCGTCTTCGGCTTAATCCGGTTATACTTAGGTTTCTACGTCGTTCACCCGGTACAGATGCTCCTGGACTACCCCCTGGCCTTCGGGGCTCTAGGCCTTGCCGGCCTCCTCAGGGGGAGGGAAAGCCCTCAAGCAGCCGCTGCGGGCTCTGCGCTCGGGATCGGTGGGCGCTTCTTCTGCCACTGGCTCTCGGGCGTCATCTTCTTCGCCGAGTACGCGCCAGCTGGCCAGCACCCGGCCCTTTACTCGCTGATCTACAACGGCGGCTACCTTGGTGTCGAGCTAGTGGTCAGCGCTCTCATAATGGCTCTGCTCGCGAAGGCCGGTGTGATGAAGGTCTTCCTCTAGGTCTGGCTGGGCCTCAATACGACCTTGACTACATCCTCTTTCTTCTCGTCAACCATCCTGAACGCTTCGACACCCCTTTCGAGTGGGAGTACGTGGCTGATGATGGGGCGCAGCATGACCCTGCCCGAGGAAGCGATCCTCACGGCACGCTGGAAGGTGTAGGGGCTCCTGTAGGAGGCTACCATCATCAACTCCTTGTCGTAGAGCTCGAAGGGCCTCAACTGGAGCACATCGCTTTCGGGCGCCACTCCGAAGATCAGCACTCTACCGCCCCTTCTCGCCATCTTCACGGCCAACTCGATGGCCTTAGAGCTGCCCACGGCCTCTATCGCGACGTCCACGCCGATGCCCTCGGTGTCGCCGCGCAAGACCTCGACGGGATCCTCCCTACCAGCGTTGATGGCTACGTCGGCCCCCAGCTGCCTCGCTAGACTCAGCCTGCGGTCGATCAGGTCCACCGCGTAGACGCGGGAGGCCCCCCACATCTTAGCCAGTTGCACCATCAGGAGGCCGATCGGCCCCGCTCCCACGACTGCCACAGTGTCGCCCGGCTCCAGCCCCACGTTGTAGAGCCCTCTCACGCAGCAGGCTATGGGCTCAACGAGAGCCGCTTCCTCGAAGCTCATCCAGCGCGGCACGCTGTACACGTTAGCGGCCGGTACTTTCACGTACTCGGCGAAGGCTCCGGCCACGTCGACACCCACCGCCCTGATGTTGGGGCAGTAGAAGTTCCGCCTCTCCATCCTGCAGTAGTAGCAGTGGCCGCACGTGACGTTCGGCTCCGCGACTACGTGCTCGCCCTCCTCTATCCAGTCCACACCCGGCCCGACCTCCTCGACGACGCCTGAGAACTCGTGACCCGGGATGAGCGGGGTCTTGACTCTCCACTCACCCCTGTAGAAGTGGATATCGGTACCGCAGATCCCGCAGGCGCCCACCCTGAGGAGAACTTCACCCTCGCCCACTTCCGGGGTGGGGACTTCCTCGAACCTCAGATCCCTCACGCCGTGCAGTACTAGGGCTTTCACGCCGCAGCCGGTTAAAGTGGTGCTAATATCTCCGCTCCGGGCTTAATCTGAGCAGTCGATCGCAGAAGCCGAGGCCATCCGATCCAGCTGCGAGACTGGAGATGAGCCTCCATAGGGCCGAAGTGTTCATCAGCGCGTACTCGATCTGCTTCACGTTCCTGGCCAGGAAGGGGCCGTAATCGGCAGTTAGCGTTAGCAGTACCTCATTCCCGTTGATGGGGAGGAGCGCAGCTTCCACCCTTAATCTCCACCTCACCGCGGCTGCGGGGTTCTCCTGAGCCACTGAGCCGATGACGGCCGCGATCTCGCTCGGCGTAGCCGACGAGGAGATGCGCCTAAGCAGCTCAACCCGCAGAGACTTAACCGCCTCCTCGCTCGCCCCCTTCACCTTCAAGTCCTTTAGAGGGTCGAGGCAGAGCGGAGACGGGGAGAAGCTCTCCGGGTGATTGCGGACAGCCTCCTCCGCTTCATCCTTCGCAACGTACCTCCTGTTCGAAGCCCCCAGCCGGATGTAGATCTCTCGCATCCCGGCCTCAATCTGGCTCTGCAGCTGTGCGTAGGCTTCGTCGAGGTCGTAGAAGTAGTATATCGCCCCAACCCTCGCCCCCTCCTCCAGCTCTCTCAAAACCCTCCTTCTAACCCGTGCGCTCTGGGCAAGGGTGCCCAGAAGGAGCTCGCCCGTAACCCCGCTGACGCCGATGGCTTGCGCCACCTCCTTCACCTTCCTCGCCATGAGCAGCCCCTCGCCGAGGACCTGCGAGCCCACATCGTCGAAGATTCCTGAGACGTCAATGCCCTCACGAGCCAGAGCTACGAGGCTCTCGGGAAGCGCGTCGTAGTCCCTGGTGCCGGGCGTCACTATGAAGACCGCGTACTTTATCCGGTCAGGCGATGGGCGCAGCGCCCTACCCAATCTCTGGTAGAGGCGGAGGGGTGACGAGACGTGTGACCAGAACACGAGCAGGTCGACCTCGGGAATGTCGATTCCCTCGTCCCCCGCCGACGTGGCGATTATCAGCTTCGTCTCCGGCTTCCTCGCCTCCTCCAGCAGCCCCCTCCTCGCCTCAGGGTCGGCTGCCTCACGCCCCCCTATGATCTTCACAGGCCGCAGGTGCTGGAAGTGCTCCTCGAGCAAGTCTGCCGTGCAGCGGCGGTTGACGAAGACGAGGGCCTTCTCGAAATTCCCCTCGTAGTCCTTGAGCACGCTCTCCAGCACTGGTAGCTTGTGGGGAGTGGGCGGGATAGGGGTCCACGGGATCGCCGTCTGTAGGAAGGAAGCGAACGCGGTCGGCCTCGACGCCGAGTCGAGGAGCGCGTTGCTGCCGTCCCTGCTGAGCGTCGTAAGAGCGAGAGCGGCGAAGTGGGAGTAATGGCTGCCCTCCAGCCAGAGGCTGTAGAGGCGGGCGTAGAGCTCCTCCTCCTCAGGCCTGAAGGGTGCCTCGTACACCTCAGCTATCATGTAGGGCTTCACGTAACCCTTCCCCTGGAGCTCCGAGAAGTCCCACCTCCTGATCGGTCCGATGTAGCGCTCGATCTCCACCATCCTGCCCCTGGGGATGAGGGCGGAAAGCCCGAGCTTGATGGAGTCGGCCAGGAAGGCCATCGCTTGGGCGAAGGGGTCTCTACCTACGGTGTGGTGGCACTCGTCTATAATGACTACGGGGAACTCGCGCGAAGCCTGCTCCGCAGAGCTGGGGGTTTCGCCGTAACGCTGCTGGAGGTAGCTGAGGGCGGACTCAGGCGTCGCGACGACGATTTGGCGGCTCCAGTCCCTCTCCTTCACGCCGGAGTGGATCATGGCAGCGTCGAAACCCTCGTAGCGGAATCTCTTTGCGGTCTGCTCGACGAGGAAGCGTGTGGGCTCGAGCACTAGCACTCTCAACCCCTTCCTGAGGTAGTGCTCCGCGAAGGCAACGCCGACGAGGGTCTTCCCTGTGCCTGTCGGTAGGCTCACTACGCAGCCGCCGCGTAGCTCCGCTACCCTCAGGGCCCAGTCGAGGGCCTCGCGCTGGTAGGGTCTCAGCTTCGTTTTCATGCGCTCCTTCTCCTCTGTTCCGGGGCTCTTATACCACTCGCTTGCCTCACTCTACGTACAGTTCGTTCAACCTTCGCACGGCTGCAACGAGGTTCCTGAGCTTGCCAACCGCGATCTCGTAAGCACCCTCTTTGCCCCTTAAGCCGCCCAAGCCGCAATCTCCACTGAACAGGTTTACGTACTCGAACCCTACGGCCTTGAGCACCCTGGTAGCAAGCTCGAGGATCTCATCACTGCTCTCGATGCTAGCGCTCTTCGTGCTAAACACTCCTGGGCTCAGGAACTTGTCTCCCTTCTCTAGCATCCTCCGCCACGGGAGGGAGAGGTTGGCTGGCGTGTCGTGAAACTCGTGGTTGAGGAAGCCGAGGCTCTCCGATTCGCAGAGGAGCGATGCGAGTCTCTCACTTACCTGGCCGCAGACGTGAGTTCCTCGGAGCAGTCCCTTCGCCGGCTTCAGCTCCCTAGCGTAGACCTCAAGGACATCCTCCTCCCTGTAGCCGAAGAGCGTCACTCTCGCCCCCACCACCGTGCCGAGCACAGGCTCGTCCACAACCACGATTGCTCCGGGCAGCTCGGACGCGGCTCTCACCACCTTTGAAACGTACTCCGCCAGCGGTCCCACCACGAGCTCCCTCTCCGCCAGTGCTGTGCTACGCATCCCCCGAGCGGGGTCGCCGACGTACACCCTAGAAGCTAGCGTGAACGCCCCCGTGACGGGTACGCGAACCCGCTCGATCTTGAGGCTCCTAGCAATCTCGCCGGCTAGGGAGAACTCGGGTACGAGCGGAGTTACTCGTACAGCCTCCTCGAGAGCCTCGGGAGACCCCCTGTAGAGCGTTCCGACACGTTCCAACAGCCCAGCTTCAGCTAGCGGCTGCAGGTACATTGAGATGAAGTCCCTCATCTGGGGGACTGGTGGAACATCGAGGCCGAGCTCCACCAGATCGTTGAAGGCTTTACGGAAGTTCTCTTCGCTGTAGTCCAGCGGCAGGCTGCCAACGTGGCTCGAAACGTACCTGTCGAAGTACCTGTCCCAAGGCACGGATTCAGCCGCCAACACCCACTCTTAAAGCTCTGCGCGGCACAAGGAATAACAGCTCTAACTCTCCCTGCGCAAGTGGCGTGGCGTCTCGCATCCCTCTCGGCTAGGATTACGCTCGTGCAGGAGCTCAGGAGGAGGGGTTTCTACGTCCGCTGGCACGCCTACGAGTTCATCCTTTACAAGCGCGGACCGGTCGGAGTCCTGCTTCTGGAGCCCAGCAAAGCCAGGGCGGAACTAATCTGCCAGGTCGGCGAAGTAGAGGAAGTTGCTCGGGAAGTTGATGAGGCGCTGAGAACAGTCGCTCCTGCGGTGCAGCTGCACGTGAGGGTCGCTGAGGGAGGTGTTAAGGGTGGATCTACCTAGAAGCGCGGGAGTCTACGCGCTCCTACTCAGAGTGAGTGCACCGCTGCATTTGAGTATCCGCGGTCTCCAGCACAGGCTGGAGCCGGGCTACTACGTCTACGTGGGGTCTGCCAGAGGGCCCGGCGGGCTGAGGGCTAGAGTGGAGCGCCACTTGAGGCGCGCCAAGAGGTTGAGGTGGCACATCGATCAGATCACCGGAGGGGCCGATGCGGTAATGGTCTTCTACGCGGAGACGCGGGAGAGCGAGTGCGTGCTTGTGCCCCCGCTGGAGGCCGACGGCTTTGAGCACCCCATTCCGGGTTTTGGCGCAAGCGACTGCCGCCGAAAGTGCCGCTCCCACCTGCTCAAGTGCAGCGGAGACCTTGAAGCCTGCACTGCTAGGATCCTGTCAGCGTTCGAGAGGGCCGGCTTGAAACCGAAAACGGTTAAAATCACTGCTTGAGGGCGGATCGTGGAGCCCCGCGTACTGGGCGACGAGCTTCTGGCAGTCGGTAGGCGCTTGAAGCTGCTGAGGAGGAGGGTTGAGGCTGGAGGCGTCGTCTTCGAAAGGGACGTGGTAGCCTTCGGCGAGGCGGTGATCGTCGTCCCGATTCTAGGCGGCGGAAGGGTGCTGATGGTAAAGCAGTGGAGAGCCCCGATACAGTCATGGGTGCTTGAGGTCCCAGCCGGCAAGCTGGAGCAGGGTGAAGACCCCCGCGAGGCGGCGGTCAGGGAGCTGGAGGAGGAGACCGGTTACATCGCCGGCTCCCTCGTTGAGCTGGGCAGCTTCTACGCTACGCCCGGCTACAGCGACGAAGTGATGCACTTCTACGCTGCGCTCCAGCTTTCGAAGGGGAGGGCCCACCCAGAGCCGGGCGAAGTACTGAAGGTTGTGGAAGTCGACGCTGACGAGTACCTCTACGGAGCCGGCAGTACCCCGCGCGACTTGAAGACCGTAGCCTCCCTCCTCCTCTGCAAGGCGAGGGGTCTGCTTTGAGCTTGAGAAGGATCGGCGCCGCCTTCTACCTGGTGAAGCTCTACAGCATCTTAACGGGCGCCCTTTTCATCCTCCTCATCACTCGCAACCTCAGCGTAAGCGAGTTTGGGGCTTGGAGCACGATCTCCAACCTGCTAGGTTACGCTGCAGCCCTAACCTTCATCAATTTCTGGACGACGAGGCTGAGAGCCTCCGGGGCCGTCGAAGCCACACCGACAGCTCTCTACCTCTCCTCGGCATTCGCTCTCCCCGCAACCGTTGTGTACGTGGCGGCCTCGCTGCAGGTTGCCAGCACCTTCCACTTACCGCTTGACGCGCTTCTGGTCTCAGCCTGGTACGTCCCCACGCTCTACGCCAACTCCGCCCTCTATGCGGCTGCCTTAGGCGCCAAACCCGTGTATGCCGCCGCCTCCGAGGCCGCGTTCGAGACCGTCAAGCTCCTCTCCGCAGTCGCGGTAGTGGCCCTTCGAAGGGTCAGCTTGGCAGCGGCTTTGCTCGCCGTGCTGGCGGGGTACATCGCTCAGGTAGCGGTGCTGGCGTGGCTCATGCGCGGCGACTTGAGGAAGGGGTTCAGCCGCAGGATAGCCGTCAGGATCCTGTCTCTCTCCCCCGCGAATGCTCTATCCCTACTGCCCCCGCTGATCGGTGGGATGGACGTCCTCCTCCTATCGGCTTTCGTATCGAACGACGCTGTCGCGTACTACACCGTGGTCCTCCCCTTCACGAACGCTGTCTCTTACTCCTACTTCTTGGCCAGGGGCCTCTACCCCGCGCTGCTAGCAGGATCGATAGAAGGCGAGAGGCTCATCGAGGAAGCCGTCCGGCTGGTCACCCTGCTAGCAATACCCAGCTCAATCGGCGCGGCCGTCACGGCTCCCTACCTGCTGTACGTTTTGAGACCCGAGTACAGCGTAGCGTCCACCGTCCTAGCGATTTCAGCCTTCGCAGCCGCTGTCAGCTCGGTCGGCTCAGTGTTCTCGGACGCAGTGCAGGGCCTTGAGCGGAGGGACCTGGAAGGGGCGGGGCTGAGGGAGATGCTCCGATCCAGGATACTCCGCGTCCAGTTGCTCGCCTGCGCCAGGACCTCGGCCGGCATCGCTCTCATCGCACTGATCGCGCTGGCGGTGAAGGACCCGGTCAAGGCTGCCGCGCTTTGCAGGAGCGCGTGGCTGGCCTTACTGATCGTCGAAACCTCGATCCTGGCATCCTGGGCTAGAGCGGGTCGCGCGCTGGCGAGAGCCTCCGGAAGCGCTCTACGCTTCACACTAGCGGCGCTAGCGGCGGCAGCTGCCGCGTACATGATTCGGCCGATGAGGATCCGTGAACTAGCAGTATCCCTAACCGCGGCCGCCCTCACGTACTTCGCTCTCACCTATCTGCTAGACCCATGGTTCAGGCAGCTCACCGCCAAAACCCTCCCCCGCCTTCGCTCGATGCTTACGCTTAAGCAGAACGGTAAGAAGGGTTAGCAGCGCTGCTGCTGCTATGAGCTCGGGCGAAGGCGCTACGATCAGGCTGACCGTTGCGGCGGCTGGCTCGTAACCTCGGGGGGAGGTGGAAGCAGCAACTTTGAGCACGCAGGGGAGGAGTAGTGGACCGACGCGAAGGACGGCTGTGCCGTCCGGGCCTGTTTCCGCGGTGAACCTCCCCGCGAAATCGCAAGCTTCGACTTCGACTAGAACTCGCGCCCCGCTCACAGGCGGTACGGTTTCCACGATGATTGCCGCTTGCCGCAGGAGCATCGCATCGACGACTCTAACTGTAAGGTTGAGGGGCCTGGGCTTCACTTGAATCGTCCAGCTCCCGTAGAAGGGCTCGCACCCTGCCGCCCACGCGAAGATACCGATCGACCACGATCCTGTCTCGTTGAGCTCAACCTCGATCGGCCTGCCGCAGCTGAGAGAAAGCAGGTATGCTGACGCGGGGCTCCGGATGCTTACCTCGCAGTTGGCCCCCCTAACGGTAGCTTCAGGCTTGAGCAGCAGCACCTCCCCGTAGAGGGCCTGGGAGGGCACCGCCGCATCCACGGTGAAACGCTTCAACTGCGGCTGCAACGGCGCCATGGAGGCCGTGTAGCTCAGAGTGGCGTGGAGCGATCCCGAGTAGGTCAGTAGGAAGAGTGATGGCCCCCTCCGTTCGCCCGCCAGCTCCACTGGGCTGTCGGATCCCCTGACCACCGCGATGTACCCGAGCGCGGGCGGTGTGAGGCCTAGAGTCGAGCCGGGGTACTGCGGCTCCACTGGAAGCCAGCCGTAGCCCGGCACGTAAACCTCGACGTAAGCGTGCGCGTAGCGCTCTCCAGAAACCGCGGGGGGTTTCGCATCGAAGCCCTCCACTACGCGCGCCGGAATCCCCGCAGCCCGAGCTAGGGCGACGTAGAGGCGGGCGAATTGGACGCACGCGCCCTTCCTCGCGTGTAGCGCCCAGAGGGCACCCAGGGCGCGGTAGTTGGGTAGCTCGCTGATGCTTTCATCGTACACCAGGTGGGTGGATACGAAGTCAGATATCCTGGTGAGAGCCTCCCGGTAAGTTGTAGCCCCGCTCACCAGCCTCTCTGCGAGCGAGACGATCTCGGGCGCATTCGACTCGATGTAGGGGCTCGGCTCTAGAAACCTTCTCGCCTCCGGGGGGAGCGGAGCTCCAAGGGCGGCGTCGACCGCGACCCATCTCATTCTTTGAAGCGCGAAAAGGGTCACCGTGATCCTGAGCGTGCGCTCCACCTTCAAGTCCTCAAAGAGAGCGTAACGGTTCCCCAACTCGTCTACGACTATTGAGGAGGGCGAAGGGGTGATTATCGGGCCGGCTATGACCTCTAGCGTTGGGTCGTTGGGCAGAGCCAGCAGGAGAGTTTTCACAAAACCAGCCCCGCTAACCTCCAGCGCGTACTCCAGCTCCAATCGATTCTCAAGCGTGGCTGGGGCGAGGAGGAGGAAGGCCGCCTCGTAGCCAGCCTCCACCCCCGCTAGCGAGGCTTTAACGAAGACCCTGTAGTAGCCCGAGGGGAGTCGTTGGTCAACCCTGAACTTGAAGAGGACGTCCCAACTGCTGGAGCCCGCTGGCACCTCAAGCTGGGAGGAAGCTTCGGAAAGCACGGGCCCGAGCGGGTGAACGAGAGCGCCCCTAACGACGAGCGTGCCGCCCGAGGTGGATGAGGCGAATACCGTAACTTTCACTACCACTGCTTCGCCGCTGCCGAAAACCCTTGAGGGCCTCGGCAGAAACTGGTCCCCTACGAGGCTCCCAAACTCGACGCTAGCGATCCTCACGAGCCCGGGAGCCCCGCTGACGACCGGTACCGCCAGCAGGAGGCAGAGGGCAGCAGTCAATAGCAGATCCAACCGCTCCAGAGCCAACTTCTCTCTAAGTAGAATCGCTGCACGAAACTTAAGCGTAGCGCTCCCGGCTCGCCGGCGATCCAGGGGATAGGTTTCTCGCCTCAACCTCCTAAGCTTCCCCCGCAACCTTCGCGAGGGCTGTGTAGAGAACCCCCTTCGCGGCTTCAACGGGCTCCCTCCAGATCTGCCCCTCCTCCGGCTTCACTTCGAAACCCACAGCCCCCCTGTAGCCGATCTCGAGAAGCACCCTGATGAGCTCGGCCACTTCTTCAACACCGTTTATGGCGCCCGGCCTGTAGAAGCCCGGGTGCGAGTCCACGAGCCGCCCGTCGGGGAGCCGCTTGGCGCAGCCGATGTGCACGTGAGCCAAGTGGTCGCGAGCCCGCTTGAGATCGTGGGGGCTCTCGTTGAGCATCGGCGCGTGGCTGAGGTCCCAGAGGAGGCCGAAGTTCCCGAACTCCGCTTTCACCTCCTCAGCCACCTTAACTGCGTCTGAGAGCGGGCCGATCAGCCTCCTCCGGTCCCAATCCCTATCGAAAGTCTCGAGGATCAGCTTTACTCCCAGTCTCCCAGCTTCAACCGCAACCTCCTTGATGCTCCTAACGAGGGAGTCGATTGCTGCCCCCCTATCGGCCGGGCCCGGGTCGGGGCCGCTGCAGAACGCGAGGGCCCTAGCCCCGCGTGAGGCGGTCAGCTTCGCGGATTCGATCAGCATCTCCACAGCCTTCCTCCGCTCGCCCTCGTCGAGGGCCGACGGGTTGAAGCCCCGGTTGATGATGATGGGTTGGACGCCGAAGACAACCTCAACTCCGCCCGCTTGGATCGCGGGCTCAGCCAGCCTCCAGGCTTGCTCGCTCATCGGGTGCAGCTCAATCACGTCGAAGAAGGGGTCGCTCGCGAGCACCCTAATCGTCTCATCAACCTGCTCCTCCCTCTGGAGGAGGGGGTTCGCCATGAACGCGACGATGCTGATCTTCCAGGGCAGCCTCACAGAACCCTCCAGAAGCCCCCGCCTAAAACCGGCCGCAAGCACGGGTTTCGTCAGCCGGTGCAGTTAATAAAAGTGCCTGCGAGGTGGGGATTGTGCGAGCGGCACCGAAGCTTCGGCAAGTGGGAGCGGTAGCGGTCACCCTCTTAGCAGCCTCTGCCGCTCTCTTTCTCCTGCTGGAGGCGAAAAGGCCCGTGGAGGCCGGGCGGGGGCTCGTGAAGCTCTCGGGGAGGTGGGACTGCATCGACGTGATGGGGGGCGAGTACAGGGTTTGCAACAACGTCTGGGGTACGGGCGCGGGAGTGGGCAGGCAGGTTATCGAGGTTGATCCAGACTCAACCTACTTCAAGGTCGTGGAAGCAACGCACAACTCGCAGAACGTGGCCGCCTACCCGTTCATCTACAAGGGCTGCCACTGGGGAAGCTGCACAAAGGGTAGCGGGCTGCCGGTCCGGGTGAAGGAGCTGCGTGCGGCGAGGTCCACATGGAGCATCGGCGTGGAGAGTGTGGGAGGGGTTTGGAATGCCGCCTACGATATCTGGTTCAGCAGAGCGGGGGCTAGCAGCCCGGAGGGCGGGGCTGAGCTGATGATCTGGATCAACAGGGGTGGGGGAGCGAGGCCTGCCGGGAGGCGTGTGGCAACCTTGGAGATAGGAGGGGTAGTATGGGAGGTCTACTACGCCAACTTAAGCTGGAACTACATCGCGTTCCTCGCCGCCCAGCCGCTGGAGAGCGTGGATTTGGACATTAAGGCCTTCATCGACGAAGCTGTTAGGATGGGCTACATCGATCCGGAGTGGTTCCTCGACGCGATAGAGGCCGGATTCGAGATTTGGCGGGGTGGTGTAGGCCTGACAACGCTCAGCTTCTCCGCCTCAATCGAGCGCTGAAGTTATCAGCTGGCCGCCGCTCTCCCAGTGTGCGGGTGGTCGTGGGGAGCAGAAACCCCGCGAAGCTGAAGGGGGTTGAAAGAGCCTTCAGGAGCTTCTACGGCCCCGTGGAAATCGTAGCCGTAGAGGTGGATCCGCTCGTTCCCCCACAGCCGGTGGGAATCGACGAGGTGCTCCGCGGCGCTTTGAACAGAGCTTACGGGGCGCTCCGCAGGGAAGCCGGCGACTACGGCGTGGGGGTTGAAGCGGGCTTCTTCCACCTGACCGGCACATCGATCGAGGTACAGGTTGCGGCAGTCGTTGATGGGAGTGGCAGGGTTGGCGTTGGGCTTTCACCAGGTTTCCCGCTACCTCCCGCTTTCGTTAATGCGCTGGAGAGGGGTGAGGCTGTCGAGCTGGAGGAAGTGGTGGACAGATGGTTCGGTACCAGGAGTATAGGGGAGGCGGGTGGGCTCGTCAGTCTGCTAACCGGCGGAAGAGTGACCAGGGAGGATTTGACCTACTACGCGGTCGTCATGGCCCTGATACCCTTCATCAACGAGCCGCTGTGGCGCGCGCCAGCCGCCTGACGTTCGTTAGGATCTGGGCCAGCGCCGCCGCGTGGTCATCGTACTCGAGCTTCTGAACCTCAACCTCGAGCTTCAGCCCAAGCCTAGGTGACGCGGCGATGGTGCGGTCGACGCGTTCAGCCAGGATGTAGCTCCGGCGCAGCGCGGCTAGAACCCCCTCGATCCTCTTGAGAGCGCTTCGCTCGGGCTCGCCGCCCACCGCGATGCTGTCCACAACGGAGGCGAGGGGCCCCGCTAGCGCCGCGATCGCGTACAACCCGCCACCGCTCAAGCTCTTCACCGTCGCAGCAGCATCCCCGAAGACGAACAGCCTGCCGCGCCCCAGGGCGCGGGGGTAACCCCTCAGCACGTAACCACCCCTCAAACCCCCCTCGAGCTCCGCTTCAACACCCGCCTGCTTCCTCAACAGCACGGCAGCGCGGCGAAGAAGACCCCACGCCTCCCGTCTTCCCGCTACAACCCCCAGCGAGCAGCGTTTCTCGTCAACCGGGGCCATCCAGGCGAAGCCCCCCAGGAGCTTCGGCGAGTAGACTACGTAGAGGGTGCTGCTGGAGACCCCGGTCGCGCGCGCGGAGGCGTGGACCCCGAGCCTCTCCTCCACGTGCGGCGAAAGGTTGCACTGCCTCGCCAGAATCGGCGGGTAGCCCTCAGCGATGACTGCCGCATCGTACACACGCTCGCCACCGCACCACCGCAGCCTCACGCAGTCCCTCAACGGCTCAGCACGGTACACGCGCGTTCTCTCTCTGAGCTCAACCCCCCTTGCCTCGAGGAGCTCAGCCAGCCTCTCTTCGTGAGCCCTCCTATCGATCTTGTACGCGAAGACCCCCCTCGAGGTGATGGAGACCCTGAGAGCGAGCTCTGGCACGGCCAGCTCCATCGAATCGTACGCCTGCTCCACGAACCTCCACCCTTCGGGCAGCTTAGCCAGGGTGTCCGCTGACACGATGCCGGGGCACCGCCCCCCGCGCAAGCCCGGCCTGCCGCTCTCAAAGACCACCACGTTACTTCTCAGGTTCAACGCGAGGAGAAGGCCGGCAACGCCTGCCCCAACTACCGCGACGTCACCCATGCTGAGCCGCCTCCGGGCCACCCGTCGTCGGGGCTGAGTTCCTGCAAAGCCGGATGACATCCACGATGGAATCGGGGGGTACGTAGGGCGCAACGTAGACGTGCTTGCCCGCATGGAAGAGCTTGACCCTCCCCTTCATCGTCTGAGGGTCGATGACCAGCACAACAGGGTCGCTGTGGATCCTGGCTCTAGCCGCGGCATCCTCGAAGACGGCCGTGAGGTGGACGAACCTCCTCCTCATGGGCAGAAGACCCCGCCTCATGATCGAGTCGAGTTTGGATAGGGAAGTACCGTGGTAGAGGAGAGCGTTCGGATACGCTTCCGGGTAACGGATCCTCACGGGAACGCTGTGACCGTAGCGGGCCCTAATCCTACCCCCTGAGATCTCGAAGCGACCCTTCGGGTCCGCCTGCGCAAGCGCCACGATGTGCTCTACGCGGACCCACTCGTACCCCTCCCTTTTCCTCACCGCCTCCGCCAACGCTTCCAGGCTCACGAACCCCTCCTTATCGAGCGTGAGGCCCAACTTCCCGGGGAAGTGCCGAAGCACCCCGCTGATCAGCTTGCTCAACCTAACCCTATCCGCGGCGCGTATCAGCAGCTCCGTTGCTACGCCGCAGTGCACGCTCTCCTCAACGGGAGCACCGCAGATACGGCACTTCCGCAGGTCCTTCACCAGCCTTCAGCAAAGTTGAACTAAAGTTGTTTAAAAGGTGCCTTCCCGTGGTAGGTCCGTGGAGCGCGCTGACGCTACCGACGAGCTCGTCGAGCTGGAGGACCTCTCCAGCGCTCGGACTGCAGACGTTGTTCGCAGCTTCAACCGGGAGGTTGAAGAGCTGCTAAGCGCTGAAGCCGCGCGCCACTACGAGAGGTTGCGGGAGTACGCGTGCGCCCCCCGAGTCGTCAGCGCGGCTCTGCTGAGGGAGGGGGTGGCGTTGCTCTACAAGGGCCTCGAGGATGAAGTGGTGCTGCTCCGCCGGGATGGGGGGCGAGCGGTGCTGCTGAAGCCCCGCGAGGGTGAGGTCTTCACCTCGCTGAGCCGTGTCAAGGGCTCCAACGATTGGATAGCGGTTCGAGCCTCCATCGAGGGATCCGATGAGGGGCGCACGTACATCATCGACGCAGGGACGGGAGTTATCCTCCACACGATCGAAGGTGTTGCGCACGGCTTCTGCAGCGTTGGCGGCTCACTGGTGTACGTTAGGAGCTACAGGAGGGTTCCGCCACCTGACGGCGGTGAAAGACCCACGGATCGGCTCGTCACCCTCGAAGA
>JAVYQJ010000011.1:0-18532 GCA_038731975.1 Thermofilaceae archaeon
ATGTCGCCCCACTCCGTGTACCAGCCGTAGTACAGGTTGAGGGATACTACGTCCGCGTACCCCAGCGCTTTATCCCTTGAGTGCGCGAGCGAGGCAAACGTGACAGGCCTGGAGGGGTCCAGCTGCTTCGCGTACTCGATCAGCTCCCCCACGAACCGCGCGGCCTCCTCCCAGTAGGTGGGCGGCTCGTTGGCGACGCTGTACATTATCACTGAAGGCCTGTTCCCGTGCTCCTCCACCATCTCTCTGATGACGGCTTTAGCCTTCTCGAGGATCCTCGGGTCCTTGAACCACTTCCTCGCCTCCTCCTGGTTCGGGAGCAGCCCGGGGAAGCCGGAGAGGCAGATCGTCGATTCAAGGATCACGAGGAAGCCCATCTCGTCGGCCAAGTCCAAGTGCTCCTCGCTGTACGGGTAGTGAGTCGTCCTGAAAGAGTTGGCTCCGAGCTTCTTCATGAGGTAGAAGTCCCTCACGAGAACGGCTCCGGGCACGTGCTTCCCCGTCCCCGGGTAATCCTCGTGCCTACCGAAACCCTTCAGGTAGACGGGCCTATCGTTCAGGTAGACGCGCCCACCTTCGACGCGCACGCTCCGGAAGCCGATCCTCTCCTCAACCGTATCGACGGGTTTACCGCCTTTCAGCAAGCTGACGCGGAGCGTGTAGAGGTTCGGCTCGTCCGGGGACCACGGCTTTACACCCTCGACTCTTCGATCGAGCGTTGCGATGCCTTCCCTGCAGCCGACCCTTTCCGAGAGCAGCAGGTCCCGCTTCTCGTCGTAGAGCTGTATGAGCACCTCCGCATCACCGCTACATACTTTCACGTTGACAGAGAGCCAGCCGCGGTGGTCGGTGCGCACCCTCACGGACTCTACGTACTCCCGCTCTGTGAACTCGACGTAGACGGGCCTGTAGATCCCCCCGTAGAGGTAGAAGTCGAAGGCTGTCCTGTTCGCGGAGAGAGCCGGCGGCAGCCTATCGAGGGCGGGGCGGTTATCGATCTTTACCACGAGCAAGTTCAGATCCCCGAACTTCACGGCGCTCGACGCGTTCAGCCTGAACTGCGTGTAAGACCCCTCATGCTCACCCAGGTACGCGCCGTTCAGCCAGACTTTCGCGTGGTAACCGGCCCCTTTGAAGACCAGCCAAGCCAGCTTTCCCCTCAGCATCTCGTCCACGTAGAAGCTCCTCGCGTACCACGCTACACCGCAGTAGGCATCCCACTCCGGGTTCTGCTCGTTCCACGATGATGGCACGTAAATGACGCTGGTAGCATCGAACCTCCTGTACCACCCCAGCCCCTCCCCCTCATCCGAGGGGTCGAGCTTAAACCTCCAGAAACCACTCAGATCCAGCTTAGGCCTGTAATCGACCTTCACATCCACCAGGAGGAGCACCGAGGTACTATAGCTTTCCGGCGAACCTGCGAAAACACCGGAGGCATCTGAGGGGGTTCAATTCGCGCAGTTGATGCTCTGAATGTTCAGCCTACAGTTTTAAACTGTATGGGGCGTGGTGGGGTGTGCTTAAGCGCAAGGGCAGGCTGGGCAGGAACGCTAAGTGGCTGCTCGTAACGGAGTTGGGCTGGTCGATCCCAATGCCCTCCGTCTTCTACTACCAAGCCCTCTACATGACGGCTTTGGGATTCCGGGAGGTTGAGTACGGGCTTCTGATGAGCGTTTCGAGGGGGTTCTCGATCCTGGCTCCTCTCACCGCCGTCCCCGTGGCATCCAGGCTGGGCTTCAAGAGGGCCTTCCTAGTGCTGGATTTGCTGGCGAACGTGGGCTTCCTCACCCCCCTCATCGTAGGAAGGCGCGAGCTCCTACCGTTGGCTTTCGTGGCCAGCTCGCTGCTCTCCGCTTCAGCCATCCTCTGGGAGGTGCTCCTCGTAACGGGTACCGACGAGGAGGCTCTGGTGACCGCTTACTCGGTACCGTCGGTGATCTACATCGCTGGCAGCTCGCTCCCGCCTTTGGCGGGGATGGTGATGGAGCGGATGGGGATCGTGGAGGGCTACAGGCTCGTCGCCTTCGCTGCTCTCGCCAGCTTCCTGGCCAAGACGGCCGTCCTCGCCCTCGCTCTGGAGGAGCCCCGCGAAGGAGCCCCTAGGGATGGTATAAGCCGGCCCAGCTTCACACGATCGATCAAGGCGGTTCTCTCGGATAGGAGCGCCAGCATGCTCCTGCTCTACTTCGTACTGTCCTCGATCCTCTACTCGGTCTTCGGCTACCTCTCCCTATACCTGCACGACGAGAGGGGGGCTAGGATGAGCGTCGAGGAGGTCGGCTTCGTCTCAACGATCTCATCGCTTGTTTCCCTGCTAGCCGTCCTAACGGTCACTGTGAGACCGCCCAACCCGCTCAGGTACCTGATCCTATCGGCCGCCGCGGGCTCGCTGGCGTACGCGCTCTTCTCGCTGTCGAGCGTGGTGCCCCAGCTCGCGTTTGCCGCTGCCGCGTTATCGGGGTTGCGCGGGGCTGAGTTCTCCGTTTCAAGGGCTCTGTTCATCGCCCTGCTGGGCGGGGGAGCCGTGGAGAGGGGGCACGCGATAACCCTCTCCTACACGCTCAGCAACGTCGTCAGCGTCCCAGCGCCAGTGCTAGCGGGGCTCCTCTACAGCTTCCACCCTGTCACCATCTGGCTTCTCGCACTGGCAGCCACGCTCACGCAGATCGCAACTCTAGCCATGCTTAGAAAGACGTGCCAGTGAACCCGGGATGCACTCGATTTCAGCGAGAATCGACCACCAGTCTCAAACGGCGAGGACCCCGCAGCCGGTAAGGAAAGCTCCCTGACGATTGTCGAACAGCGTTGCATCGCGGTGCGAACTTCTCGATTAGGGTCGCCCAGAGTGGGCAGGGGGGTCGCGCGCTCGATACGATGTGTGGGGAAGCGCTGGCGTAAGTTTCAAGGTTAAACCGGTAGCACAGCTACTCTAGGCCCCATTTGAGCTTGAACTTCGTTAGTAGGGCCGTAGCGATTGTCCAGGCAGCGAGGCTGGCTAGGGAGAGGGGGATTGGGTACGCGTGTGCCTGCATCGTTGCCGCTCTACCCAGGTCGACTAGGACGGTTGTCGGAACTGCTATGCAAGCTGCGCGTAAAGGTTCGGGGAGCATTAAAGGTGTGTAGTAGACGGGGGGCAGCATCGTTGTAAGAGTTGCCAGCGGGTTTGTTACGGCTGAAATGTTCATGGGGTTTTTCAGCCTCAAAACTATCGAGAGGGAGAGGAATAGACCTAGGAACATGCCCAGAATCGACAGGAGGATGACTAGAGCAAGACCCTGGAGGCTCACGCCGGTTAATGCGGCCAGTAGGAGGGCTAGGGGAAGCTCGCTGGCGAAGAAAGGTAGGAATACGCCGATCAGGGAGCCCAACATGTACTCTAGGGGGTTCAAGGGTGATGCAACCATCTTCTCGTATTCGAAGGATACCTTATCCCAACCGATGGATTGAGCTGCGATGTTCAAGCCTATGTTCCAGCCGCTTACCACTAGGAGGACTACCACCATGTGCTTTAAGGCTTCAACTCCTCCCCATAGACCGAAGATTGCTATAAGGCCCAGTGTAGCCACTACGGATTGCGCCAGCCACATCCACTGCCTCTTGAACAGCACAAACTGCCTAAAAGCTACGCCCTGGATCCTCCAAACCCACCCCATCTACCTCACCCTCACCGCGTGCAGGTAGATATCCTCCAGGTCAACTTCGCGCACCTCGTAGATGGTCAGCTTTAGCTCCCCGAGCAGGCTGAAAAGTTCGTCCCTCGCCTTCGCGTAGATCACCACCTTGTCGCCTAGATCGAGGTGCGGGAGGCCCTCTAGACTCCCGTTGCCTCTGTCAGCGATCGCTTTGTACCTCCAGGGAAACGCTTCAAGCAGAGCGGAGGGCTTTCCCGAGAGAACCGTCCTACCAGCGTTAATGAAGAAAACCTCATCAGCGGCTAGCTGAGCCTCAGATAGGTTGTGCGTAGTCATGAAAACCGTAGCGCCTTTCGCGGCCGCCCTCCTGATAACCCTGAGCACCTCGTACCTCCCCTCAACGTCTATACCCGTCGTCGGTTCATCCAGGAAGTAGACCTCTGCTGGCTCCGCTAGGACAGACGCGACGACAGCCCTCCTCTTTTCCCCACCGCTGAGCACCCACAACCTCCTACTCCTTATCTCCCAGAGACCCAACTCCTCTAGCCACTCCCGTGCGGCTCTTTTAGCTTCGAAGTAGCTAAACCCCCTAATCATGAGTGAAGCTACGACTAGTTCCTCCGGTGTCAAATCCCCGCTAACCCCGTAGCCCTGCGGCAGGTACGCCACTCTCCTCCTCACCTCCCGGAACTCCCTCACAACATCGAAGCCGCAAACTCGAGCCCAACCCTTGTCCGGCTTATAGTACGTTGTTAGAATCCTCGTCGTAGTAGTCTTACCGGCGCCGTTAGGTCCCGCAAGAACAGCTACGGATCCAGCTTTCACGGAGAGAGTTACCTCCCTAACCCCCCAAGTCTCACCAAACCGCTTACCCAACCCGACCGCTTCTACGCCCATCCTCACCGCACCCCTCAACCCGACTATACATATAAACTTTCCCTTACATAAAATCAGACTTATACAGGATGTAGCAATTTTTGCCCGATCGGGGCTGAGAATGGTCTCACCCAATCGATGGGCTTCAATCGGAAATGATATGATCGTCTATTCTGTGATTCTGTCTCGAAGTCCTTTCCTCGCTTGCCTCATGAATCGTTTTATAAGTATCAGGATTATTGAGGCTAATCGATGCTTATCGAAGAGTTGAAGGGCAGGTTCTTTGTTGTCGCGCATAGGGGGGCTAGCGGTTACGAGCCTGAGAATACTCTGAGGGCTGTTCGAAGAGCCATTGAGATCGGCGTTGACGCAGTGGAGGTCGACGTGAGAGTGAGCAAGGAGGGGGTACCCGTCGTGATCCACGATGATAGCTTGGATAGGACGACGAATGGTCGCGGGAGGGTACGTGATATGACCGTCGCTGAGCTGAGGAGGCTGGATGCTGGCAAAGGGGAGAGAATCCCGCTGCTCGAGGAGGTTCTCGATGAGGTGAAGGAGAGGGTTGCGCTCTTCCTCGAATTGAAGGAGATTGAGTCTGCAGAGCCGGCGCTTCACCTAGTGTTGGATCGCGGTATGCTCAATCAGGTGCTCTTCATCTCCTTTGACGCACAAACCTTATCCACCGTGAAGAGGGCGGAGCCGCGTGCGCATATCGGTCTCATCTACGCCAAACCGGGAGATGGGATTGTTGAAGCGAAGCGCTTAGGCTGCGAGTTCGTGCTCCCGCATTTCCGGCTGGCGACGGAGAAAGCCGTCGCTTTCGCCCACAGGATGAAGCTGATGGTTGTAGCCTGGACGGTGGACGACCCGGCGCTAGCGGCCGAGCTGAAGGGTAGGGGGGTGGACGGCGTCGCGTCAAACTACCCTGACCTGATCATTCCGCTCCGTGGGTACACTGGTACACCGATACATTGATATATTGGTACACCGCTTTCGCTCTTGATGGCGAAGAAGACCGTTGCGGTTACCGAGGAGACTTACAGGATCCTTGTAGAGTTGAAGCAGAAGATGGGTTGCAGAACGATGGATGAGACAGTGAGAAGGTTGGCGGAGCTCTCCAAAAAGGCTCTCGCCGTCGAAGCGTTGGAGCACGTGAGAAGCAAGCAGTTGAGCAGGGAGGAGGTTGAAGCTCTAGCGAAGCTGAGAGAGAGGCTGAGGGAGGAGGGTGTGTGGTTGAGAAGATCGTAGTCGATACGAACATCCTAATCGATGTCTTTGAGCGAGGGAACGAGAGGCTCCTGCTGAAACTCCTGGAGTTTGAGGTGTTTGTACCCTCCGTCGCCCTCTACGAGTACCTGTGGGGGTACCTCTACATCGGCCGCGACTACTTGAGGGAGAAGGAGCTAATCGAGAAACTCTTCACAGTTGTTTACCCCGACCAGCGGATCACGCTCAAGGCGATGGAACTGGACGTTCAACTCAGGAAGCAGGGCTTCTCAATCCCACAAGCTGACGTTCTAATCGCGGCAACCGCTCTCGCACTCGATGCCCCGCTACTCTCCAGAGACCTGGGGCACTACGAGAAGCTGAGGAACTTCGGGCTAAAAATCCTCACCGAACTGTAACCGCCTTCCAGCATCTGTTATAGAGGAAAACTGGTCCTGAAGAAGAGAAGCCTTAAATCAATAAGTGCTACCGGAACCTCGCGTCAGGCTACGCACTCGTCGAGGTGTTTTTCATGTAAACGCTTGAAGCGAGCTTAGCAGCTACGTAGCTGTAGCAGGGTGAGCCCGTGTGCTTTACCGATTTCTCCCCTATGATGTGCACCACCTCCACGTTCATCGCGGTGAGCGCGTCAGCGATGAACTGCCTGTGACAGTACTCGGGTTTCCCCTCCCTGCAGATGATCAACGGGGCCAAACCTTCAACAGCCATACCCCGTATCAGCGATAAGGCCCTGAGAGCTTGTGGCTCGGTCATCAGGTAGACCACGTACGACTGGAATGTTGGCGAGCTAGTGCACGTCACGGGCTCTGCAACCCTGTACCTCTTGCTTAATCCAAGCGCTCCCAGCTCGCCGAGCCAGACGTATGAGACCCCGATCCGCTCCAGCTCCGCTCTCAGGTTCTCACCGGTGTAGAAGCTGACGCTTGAGCGGGGGAACCTGCGCACGTCAACCACCACCCTGCAGCCGAGCCTTCCCACTATCTCGAGGAAGCGCTCAGGCTTTACACCCCCGTAACCGAGCGTGTACGCTCGCACCGCGTAGAAGCGGTACGGCTAGAAAAAGAGTTTCACTCCCGAGTAGCGCTCAACCGTAGAGGACTGCTCTTAGACCTTTGAAGCCGAAGGGTCTCAGCACGTACTCGTCGGTCCAGTGGGCTTCGTCGGTGAACGTCTCGGGGCCCGTCCACGCGGGGTCCCCGCCCGCGTAGTGGAGTGGCCCGAAGAGGTTCCTCAGCGTCCCGACGAGCACAACCCTAACATCGTTGACGCCCGGCTTCACTAAGCCAGTGACGTCCACTTCGAAGGGGGGTAGGAAGACCTCCCCTGCTCTGCCCCCGTTGACGTAGACCTCGGCTAGCGCGGCGTTCAACTCGCTGAACCTCAGCGTGACCCGCTTCGCGAGGCTTGGGAGCTCGAAGCTCCTCCTCAGCTCCACCGAGCCAGCGTAGAAGGGTAGGCCTTCGCGGCAGAGGTCGGAGGCGTCGACGATCCTCCTCTCCTCCACGATCCGCGAAGCCCCTCTAGGCCGCGGCTCCACTCCGAAGCTGCCGAAGATGTAGATGGGCTCCAGCTCCGGTTCAACACCGACCGTGCCCGACAGCTCGACCGTGTTCACCCCTTGGACCAGCAGGCTGGATGCATCAGCAACCCCAAAGCTCGGGTCGAACCAGCTCCTCTCCCAATCCGTCACCGGCTTACCGTTCACTTTAACATCGTAGAGGTGCGGCTGCTCCAGCACCAGTTTTGCGCCCGTAGAGGCGGGCTCGGCTAGGCACTCGAACTCGAACTTGAGAGCGAAGCGCGTACCAAGGCCCCTGGCCGAAATCAGCCTTTGCGCGCGCCAAACGGGTACAACATCGCTCCACGGTCCTCCGTCAACGCTGAACCTGCAGTAGTCCAGGACGAGCGCGTTGGGCTCCAGCCTCTTCAACTCCCAGCCGCTCTCTCCTATGGTCACCTCGAGCACCGGCTTGAGCTTGGGCTCCGGTGGCAGTGGTTCACCCCGGGTAAAGCGTATCAGGGCTGAGCCAATAGGAGGGAGCTCCAGCTCAACCCACGTCCTCCCTTCGCTCTCCCGCGCCCCGAGGTCGCGCACCTCGCCCGTGAACGCGTTCCAGAGCTCCGGCTTCCACGCTCCTTCAACGCCTATTCTCAAGCTCCTCGAGGCTGCTCTATCCGTGTTCGCCAGGAAGAGCAGCAACCCGTCGTCCAGCCCCCTTAAGTGGTAGAGGACAGAGCCCTCGGGGTCGCCCTCGATCAAAACGGGCCTCGGGACGCCTTTCAGAGCCTCCTCCAGCGAGCCCCTCTCCAAGGGTACGAGCTTCGCTTGGCTCACGAGGTCCTTTAGCTCGCTGGACGGCACGCCCTCAACCCTCTCGGGTGGGGTTCCCGCGAAGATGAGAGTGCCACCTGCCCTCGCGAACTCGGTGAGCAGCTTGAGGGTTGTGGAGGCGATTGTGACGCTCGGCGGCACTATCACCGCGTCGTACAGCGCCCTCCCCACCCTCAGCTTGCGCCCTTCGACAGACGCGTGTTTCGCCATGATCGTCTCGTCGCCCAGCTCGAAGTCGATGTGCAAGGCTAGCAGCTCCCTCAGCAGCTTCCCGAGGCTCTCGTCGAGCTCCGCAACCCTCTTCTCGGCCAACGGCGTGTAGAGAGCCCAAGCGCTCCCAATCGGGTGAACGACTAGTACGTTCGCCACCCTGACGCCCCGCGAGAGAGCGTAGCTGAGCCTGGCGAAGTAGTCCTCGATTAAGCGGTTGTACCTCCACCAGGGCTGAGCCCAGTGGAAGTTGAGGCCGTAATCCCGCTTCCGCCTCCCCCTCAGCGAGTAGGGGAGTAGGTGGTGGTTGAGGAGGTTGACGCCGAGCGCGTAGAGGAAGTCGCCGATCCACTTCCGGTCGGCGAAGGTGGGGTAGTTGCCGGTGCAGCCGTACGTCTCGCAGAGCACGCGCTCCCGCCCCAGCTGGTTGGCTACGCTCGCCACCTGCTTCGCGGTCAGCAGGCTGCCCCAGATCTGGAAGCCCAGGTGGTCGATCCCTGGCACGTGCTGGTACTCGTAGTGGGGCATCACTGCGCCCGCGCACTTCAACTGGCTCAGGAGGCTATCCTCCGCAAGGTAGTGGCCGGTGAACTTCAAGCCGTGCTTCTCGCACCACTCGTAGATCTGCCGGGAGAAGGCTTCGACGAACAGCAGCGTCACCGTTCTCCAGAAGTCGTACCGGGTCTTGAGGTAGTCCCCCAAGTCGAAGATGAGCTCCGGTAGCCTCCCCACGATGTCGTAACCGTTCAGCTCCCTAAACTTCTCCGGCAGCCTCCCGGTCCAGGGCAGGGAGACGGCTGGGAAACGGGGGCCGCGCGGCGGCAGCTGTACGCGGGGGTGGGGTCTGCTCGACTCGATGTTCGGCTCGTCCGTAAAGACCCCCGGTATCGTGCGCCCGAACTCCTCCCTGAACCTCAGGTACGGTTCGTAGGCCTCCTCGATGAACAGCTTCACGGCGCCCGGGTCTAGGAGGTCTACGTAGCAGAAGCCCTCGTACCAAGTCTCGCCCGGCTGCGCGACGTACTCGACGAACGTCAGGTACAGCGGAGCTTTCCCCGCTTCCCCGGCTTCCGCCCTCTCGTAGCGGATCGGCACACCCTTTTCGTCTAGGTGCACCCGGAAAGCGGCGACAACGCGTGGTCCGCTGAACGCCCTCTCCGACGCAACGGCGACGAGTGCTTTAGCCGCTGCTCCAGGGTCGCGTGCCGGCACGAGCCCTCCAGCGAAGCCTGAGGGCCATCTCAGCTCGTCGTACATCCAGATGTAAGCGCCCAACCGCTTCGCAGCCTCGACAGCAGCCCTGAAGGCCTCGAACCACTCTTCGCCCAGAAATGGGGTGACTAGCCCCTCCCTCGCGTGGAAGAACGCTCCGCCGAAGCCGGCGTCAACCATCCTGCTGACCTGCCTCGCCACCTCCTCCGGGTCCAGCTTATCGTTGATCGACCAGAAGGGGGCGCCCCGGTACTCCATCGGGGGTTCCGCGAAGAGTTTAGGGTCGAGCACGCAGCTCAAAGGGCACGGTAGTAAAAATGCCTTGCCGCTCAGCGTCCCTAAACCGAGCCGTGAATTCGGGTGCTCAAAGGCCAGGGTGCAGCTCGCTTGCTAGCGGCGCCTACCTTGCTGCCCGCATTCGATCAGGGGGAGCCAGCCGTTAGGCAGCTGCTTTTCGTTGGCGAACATGATGGGCGGACCCTTGGGTAGCGGGTTCGGGACCCTTACGGCGAAGTATCGCC
Organism: Thermofilaceae archaeon; assembly: GCA_038731975.1. Taxonomy (NCBI): domain Archaea; kingdom Thermoproteati; phylum Thermoproteota; class Thermoprotei; order Thermofilales; family Thermofilaceae; species Thermofilaceae archaeon. The sequence goes on from JAVYQJ010000011.1 coordinate 10,014, forward strand.
CCTCGCCGCAGTAGCGGGAGACGTTGTGGAGCACGTGCGACCAGACGACGGTCTCGTTGGGCAGTATCCCTGCAACCGTGTTCCCGCTCACCTCTGCGTAGACTGCTTCCCCACTGGCCGTGACGATGCCGAACTCCACCGGCCAGGCGTAGTAGAAGGGGGCTACGCCGAAGTTCTTCACCACGACGTGTACACTCACGGAATCGCCCGGGAGAGGCTCGACGGAGGCGTAACACACAGCGAAGGTGTAGCCCATCCGCCGGGATGCTTCAGCTGCCCTTCTCAGCTCCGCCGATGTGTATGGATGGGAGAAGAGCCTGTCCATGAGTAGGTAGCTGGCGTGAGTAGCTTCAATGCACTGCATGAAGTGCTCGAACAGGTCGGCCCTCCTGAAGACGTCCGCTTGGATCTCCGGGCGGACTTCGCCCCCGATCGGTTCGGTCTTCCACCTTTCGGTCAACCCGGCCCTCCGTAGCTGGTTGTAGAAGTACCAGTCCACTTCCCCCAGCGTGGCGTAGGCGAAGGAATCGTCGTGGAAGCCTACGTTGTAGTCCCGCGTTACCCTGCTCGGGTAGCGAACCTGCAGCCTCGTCACGTTGAAGCTTCGATCGTAGGCCTCGAGCACAGCCCGCTGCGTTTCTTCGCTGGCGAACCACTCGTTATGCGGGTAGGTGTGCCACTCCCCCCAGAAGCCTAGAAGCCCGACCTGGATAAACGCTACCCTGGGGTCACCGTCGTACCTCCCACCCAGCTCCCGGATGAGCTCCACCATGAGCTTCACCATGCGAGGGTCATCGTAGTCAGGCGACAATCCGCCACCGTACTCATCGTACCTCCTCATCTCAACCCCCGCTTCAATCAAGCACCTGGGGACCCCCGTCGGCAGGCCGGGGTAGTCGAAGTAGAAGCGGAGTATCAGCTGGTGCCCTCGCCCCGCAACTTCGTTGAGAAGGTTCTCCAGGTGGGTGAAGTCGAAGTAGTACGCTGAGCCGTTGCACTTCACTACGCTGTTCACGGGGACGTACGCGAACTCCATAGAGTAGGGGAGGGGCGCGCGCCCCCTCAAAGCTCGCGCCGTTTCAACGAAGGGTACGAAACCCTTCAGCGGGTTGGCGAGTGGGACTTCCCCGAACGGGATGGTGTGCCAATCCCGCCCCGGAGGGGGTGAAGGGCGATCCCTCTCCGCGATCATACTCCTCCACTCTTCAGTGCGGCTTGAGGAGTAGAGAAGCCAGAAGGCCGCGGGCAAAACGATAACGGCTGGAAGGAGCAGTATCATAAGCTTCAGGAATCTCGAGGAGCCCCACTTGGCATGCACTGCTCATCTTGCCGGCGCGCGCTTTTCAAAGTATCGGGGGGAGACTTTAGCTACAGGGTTCGGGAAGCCCTGGTAGCGCTAGCGGTAAAAACCAGCTGAAGGGGTCCTAGGTGTGAGCGTGCGCTTAGCGTACATCGGCGTGCGCGAGAGCGCTTTGAAGGGGGTTGGGAGGCTCGTATGGTACCCCTTCGCGAGACTGGATCCCGCTGATGAGGAGGGGTGGTGCCTCCTAGTAGACTGCTTCGCCGCCGCGCTCGCGGGCTCATCGACTGCTAGGCTGCTGCTTTCGAGAAGGCTCGAAGTTTCCCGGCTCGAGCTGCATCCGCAGCCCCCCATAGACGCGCCAAGGCTTGAACCGGTATCCTGCGGGTGGGAGGTTTTGCAGGAGATCAAAACGCTCCGCGGTAGACCCGGTGGAGCATCGGTGGCTTTCTCACCCTTCGAGCCCGTCGATTACGCGGCCGTCAGGATGCTCGGATCAAGGTTGGCGCTCAGGAGAATTGAAGAGTTCTTTAAGAGCTTCGTTAAGCCGCACGAGATGGTAGAGGCGTTGCTCGATGCTGTGAAACCGGAAAGGTTGACCTACTGGGGGGTTCTGTACGTTCTGCTGCAAATCGACGAGAAGAGGCGCGCCTTCTTCATCTTCGGCGGGCAGAGAGTTAGATCCGCACTGCACGAGGCCTACCTGATGAGGGAGGATGTTTGGAGAAAGGTCTCGCGAGATTAGCTCCTACTTCGCGTAGAGCCAGCAGGCGACGCTGTGCCCGCGCCCCAGCTCGGTGAAGAAGGGCTCATCCCTCCTGCACTTCTCGGTCGCGAAGGGGCATCGCGGGTGGAAACGGCAGCCGGGCGGCACGTTGATGGGAGACGGGGGTTCTCCCTGCAGCCTCTCCTTCCTCCTATTCCTCAGCTTCGGGTTGGGTATAGGGACTGAGCTGAGCAGGTACCTCGTGTAGGGGTGGGCGGGGTTCTCGAAGACAGCTTCCACACCCCCTGTTTCGACGATCTTTCCCAGGTACATGACGGCAATCCTATCGCTCATGTAGTTGACCACGCCGATGTCGTGCGAGATGAAGAGGTAGGAGATCCCACGCTGAGCCTGCAGATCCTTCAGCATATTTAGGATCTGAGCTTGAACAGACACGTCGAGGGAGGACGTGGGCTCGTCGAGGACTATCAGCGAAGGTTTGAGGAGCAGCGCCCGCAGGATTGCAACGCGCTGCTTCTGGCCTCCGCTGAGCTCGTGCGGATACCTGAAGAGGTGCTCCTTTCCCAGGCCGACCAAGCTCAGCTGCTCAACGATGAAAGACTCCGGATCGTCGGGGAGCATACCGTGCTCGTTTAAGGGTTCGAGGAGGATCTCATAGATCGTCATTCGGGGGTTCAGCGACGTGTTCGGATCCTGGAACACCATCTGAGCCCTCCTCCTGAACTCCTTGAGCGCTCGCCCCTTCAGCTTTGTTACGTCCATCCCATCGAATAGCACCCTTCCCTCGGTCGGCTCGATCAGCAGGATTGAAAGTCGGCCCAACGTCGACTTCCCGCAGCCACTTTCGCCGACTAGACCCAGCGTCTCTCCCTGGCCTACTTCCAAGGTCACTCCGTCGACCGCCTTCAGAGTGCTGAACAGCGAGCCTCTAACACGGAAGTACTTTTTCACACCCTCTAACCTGAGGAGCGCCATGGCCATCACCTCCTGAGATGGAGCCAGCAATGCACGATGTGCCCATCAGCCAGCTGGAGAGCGCTCGGGAACTCTTTTTCGCAGACCTCCATTGCGTGGGGGCATCGAGGCGCAAACGGGCAGCCCGGTCCCATGTCGATCAAGTTGGGAACGGAACCGGGTATAGACTCAAGCCTCTTCACCCTTCTAGTGGGATCCGGTACGGCACGGAGCAGCATCTCCGTGTAGGGGTGGGACGGGCTCTCGAAGATCGTGAAGACATCGGCCGTTTCCACAACCCTCCCTCCGTACATTACGTAAACTCTATCGGCCACCTCTGCTACAACCCCCAAGTTGTGGGTGATCAAGATCACGCTCATCCCGTACTTCCTCCGCAGATCATCGAGCAGGTCCAGGATCTGCGCTTGGACGGTTACGTCCAGGTTCGTTGTAGGCTCGTCGGCGATCACGAGCTTGGGTTTGTTCGCAATCGCCGTAGCTATGACGACCCTCTGCCGCATCCCACCGCTCAGCTCGTGCGGGTAGCTCTTAACCCGCACCTCCGGGTTCGGGATGAGGACGTCCTTCAGGAGTCTGACGGCCTCCCTCCTCGCCTCTCCCTTCCCAACCCTCTGGTGCTCGAGTATAGTTTCAACGATGTGGTCGCCGGCGGTGTATAGGGGGTCCAGCGCGCTGCTGGGGTCCTGGAACACGTATGCTATCTCATACCCCCTGATCTCTCTAAGCTCCTCCTTGCTCAGCTTGACCAGATCCACGATCGTGCCGTCTTTCCTCTTGAACAGCACGCTCCCCGCTTCCACTCTACCCGGAGGTTCGATGAGGCCTGTCAGCGCCCTCGTGAAGACGCTCTTACCGCTGCCCGTCTCGCCCACGATGGCCACGGTCTCGCCCTCGTAGACGTCCAAGTAGGCTTCGGTGACCGCGTGGACGGTGCCCGCGTAAGTATAGAAGCGGACTGTCAGCCCGCGAGCCCTAAGAACCTGATTATCCGGCATCTCAGCCATGGTCGCCACCTACAACTTCGCCTTCAGCTCGATCGACCTCCTCGTCTTGGGGTCGAACACGTCTCGGAGAGCGTCGCCCAGCATGTTCCACCCAAGCGAGATCAGCAGCAGGGCGAAACCGGCCTCCACCACGATCCACCAGCTCCTCTCGGGGAAGTACTGGCCGGCCATCGAGATGAGGAGGCCAAGGTCGGGCACCGGCGGCTGGGCTCCCAAGCCTAGGAAGGAGAGAGCAGCTGAGGAGAGAGCTGCTGTGGCCATGTCGAAGGTGAACATAACGAGCAGCGGTGAGGAGATGTTCGGCAGTACGTGCTTCATGAGGATCCTCCACGTTGAAAGGCCTAGAGCCCTCGCAGCCTCGATGAAGCCCTGCTCCCTCAGCGTCAGCACCGAGCCCCTCACAACCCTTGCGTACGGCGGCCACCAGACCAGTATGAGGGCTACGAAGAGGGAAAGGATGTTCGCGATGTTCGGCGCGTCGGCCGGGTTCAGCGCGAAAAGGGCGGCCAGGATTGTGGTAAGCGCCGCGTTAGACACCAGGACGTTCCTGAGGGATATGCGCAGCGTAAGGCTGAAGGCGATCGCAAGCACGAGGCCGGGGAAGGCGAGCATCATGTCGGTGAACCTCATGATCGCCTCGTCGATGAAGCCGCCGAAGTAGCCCGAGATCAGGCCTAGGATCACGCCGAGAGCGGCGCTGGCCACCACGATGATGAAACTCATGACCAACGCGATCCGGAAGCCCCTCATGATGAGGGAGAGGATGTCGCGCCCATAGACGTCCGTTCCGCTCAGGGGCATCCCGCTGCAGTCGTTCAAGCAGGGGGGATGCGGCAGCCTGCCCGCGAGAGCGGGGTTCTTCAAAACGGGGTACGTGTCGTAGGGTTCCCAGGCGAGAGCCGGTCCGAAGATGGCGAGGAAGGTGGTAGCGAGCACCAGCACCAGGCCGGCGGCACCCGTCTTGGAGGTCGTCAGCGCGTACAGCGTGAGCTTCATCTCCTGCAGCTTGGATTTGTTTCTCTCCAGCCAGCCTGGGCTGAACCTCTCCCTGAGCTCAGCGTACTTATTCAAAAGCATGACGGAGGACTTGTACAGGATGTTCATGCAGCCCACCTAGTACCTCACTCTCGGGTCAACCAGCGCGTAAACGATGTCGACAACGAGGTTCATAACGATGTAGACCAGGGAGAACAGGAAGGTCCCCGCGATGATGACGGGGAAGTTGAGGCGGGAGATCCCCTGGTATATGTACCTGCCCACGCCCGGTATGTTGAACACAGTTTCGGCGATTATCGCCCCCGTCAGCAAGCCGGCGAAGTGGAGGCCCAGTATGGTCACGATGGGGGCGAAGCCGTTCTTCAACGCGTGCCTCCAAACCCTCAGATCGGATAACCCCCGCGCCCTAGCGAAGAGAATCGAATCGGAGCTCAGCGCGTCGAGGAGGCTGTTCCTTACCACCCTCGCCAGGAAGCCAGCTGAGAGTACGCCGAGCGCGAACCCCGGAAGCCACATCCTCGCGAAGGTGTCCGAAACCACGTTCAACTCACCGCACATCAGTGCACCAAATATCGGGACCTGACCGAGAGCCCAAGCGACGTAGCCGATTACAGGAACACCATCTCTAAACCCTTCCAGCGTGAGAGCGCAGGAGCGCGAGAACATTGGGACGCCGGCCATCAAAGAAGCTCTCACTTGAACGTAGAAGATGAGGATCAGGAAGTAGTAGAGCACGAACCCCGGTATCGAGCTCCCGACGAGTGCGAAGAGCCTCACGAAGAGGTCGATGAAACTGTCGCGCTTAGCGGCTGCTACAATCCCCAGCGGAATACCGATCAGCACCGTGAACGCAAACGCGAATATGGCCAACTCCACCGTTATGGGGAAGCGGTCGGCCACCTGCTTTACCACGAGCTCACCCCTCGTCGGATCCTTCAGCTGCCCCGTTACCAACTGGTAAACTAGGAAGCTGAACTGCTCGTACCACGGCGCATCGAACTTGTACTCCTTCCTCAGCTGCTCCAGCGTTTCAGGGTTGAGCAGCTTTTCCCCGACCCATGCCCTGACGGGATCCGTCGGGATCACGTAGGCTATTAAGTAGGTGATCAGGAGCGCACCGATAACGCTCGGGATGAAGGTGACTGTCCGTCTGATAAGAAAACTGGTTAATCCCATGCTTTACCACCAAAAAAGAAGAATTCGAAAATCACCACGCCACTATCACGGCTTAAATCCATAGAGCTCCTGCCACAGCGTAGCGTTCCAGTAGTACGGGTTGTACTTGAGCAGTATGTAGCTGTCCTCCTTGTAGTCCGCTACGTAGTAAGGTCCTGTTGAAATAGGCTTCGTAGAGAGCAGCTTGAAGACAGCGTCGTCGGTGCCCGGCTTCACGTACCTTGCCCACGCCGAGGGATCTCTCCCGTTGTTCGAGGCAGCCAAGGCTGCGGCGTACTGATCACCCAACGCGTACTGCATCGGGAAGATGGAGCCCACACCTGTCACGAAGATTTGAAGTATCGGTACGTATGGGAATCTCAGCTTGAACCTCACGACACCTGCTGTTGGTCCAGAATACCCGAAGAAGTTGAGAAGGCCCTCCAAACTCGTTATTTCAGCGCTTCTGCCGCGGAAACTCGTCACGAGCCCTTTGCTCTTAGCTATGCTGTCTAGCTCAGCCTCCGTCATGACGCTGGAGGCGTTAACGTCGATAAACTCGTCGATCATCCACTGCGGCCCGCCAGGCAGATTGGCTCTCACAGCCCTCCACACGCTGAACAGGGCATCTACGGCGGTGATCGGGTAGGTCTTGTTGTTCCACGGGTCGTATGCCACCACATTACCCCTGATAACGAAGTAGAGCTCCGTCATGTTCTTGCTGAAGGCCCACGCTACTGCAAGCTCGGGTATTGGCTCTGTGTCCTCCTTCCATAGGGTCACAAGGCGCCCGTAGACGTGCCAGAAGATCTCCCAGCCGAACGACTCGTAGGATTTCGCCGGGTCAAACGTGTCAGGCCAGCCGATCGTACCTATAACCATGGTTTCAGGATCATTCTTTATGCCGAGAATGCCCGTATCGACAACCGGAGCCTTCCGGTCCTCGTAGACGAGGTCGTAGCGAGCGAACGTGGATAGTGGGTAGTACATCCCGTAGACCCAGCTGCCATAGTTCTCGCCCCTGATGTTCTGGCCCAACATTATCAGCGTGCACTCCCTGTTGAACTTGATGACTGCCGCCTGTATCACAGCTTCTCTTACATCAGGCTCGACGATTTTCTGCGAGGCCTTGCAGAGAGCGCTTAGGACTATATCCTTCAGGCCGCCTGCGCCGAGGGTCACCATGCTCACAGGGTTCTCCCAGTTGGCCTTAGTAGCGCTCCAGTCAACACTGTAGCTCACCACTATTAAGGGCTTGTTCGTCGGCCCCGTGTATGTGGCCCCCGTGCCCTTGGGGCCGACCACGACGATGAAGCGCTCCGTCTCAATGGCTTCTTCAACCGAGGCGAGGAGGTTCTTCACATCGGCCGGAGCCACGTTAGCTCGGTAATCGATCGCTTCAAATACACCGCCGCCATAGACGAAAGGCATCAGGTAGTTGTCGGGGTCGAGGTAGTCAGGGATCCAGCCTAATAGCATCACGTCGTACTGGAAGTGGTCCACGAGCTCGAGGTACTTAGGCCACGCGTAGGCTTCGACGACGACCTTAAAGCCCAGCTCACCCCACGATTGCTGTAGCAGCGCTGCGATCTGCTGCCGAGCAGTATTACCTTCGTTGTAGATGATGGTGATCGTATACTTGCTAGGATCGAAGCCCTTAGCCCTTAAGGAGTCGATGATCTCCTTGGCCTTTGTCATGTTGTACTCAAACTTTGTAATCCCAAACTCGGTGTATCCCGTCAATCCCCTGGGTACAATGGTGTAAAGCCTCGTGTACAGCCTGTTAAACACCTGGTTTAAAATCACGTCGTAGGGTGTGGCGTAAGCCAGGGCTAAGCGAACTTCCCGAATATTGAGCGGCTCCCTCATCGGGTTCAAACCTATATACTGTATCGTCAGGCCCGGCCGATCCGGCCTCCGCACGAGACGAAGCGTGAAGTTACCAACGGGAGTGTTGTTCACGTCGGGCCAGCGCGCGGGCGTTACAGCTGCGATGTCGAAAACACCCGTCTTGTACATATTGATCCTCGTACCTTCATCGTTCACTACGACGTAGAGGATTGCCTTGTGGAAGGGGGGCTTCACAACAGGTTGCTTCTCAACTAGCGGCGAGGAAGGAGCCACCGGTTTTTGGAGGAACATTAAAGCAGCAACTGCCGCAATCGCGATGAGGATTACAGCTGCAGCGACCAAGATTAAACTTCGCTTACCCTGATTCTGCATCACAGCTTCTACAGCAACCCCTTTAAAAATCTTGCTTTCTATAACGAAAGTGGCCTTTTGGGCTAAATTTTCTTTAATACTATCAACCATATCGTTACTTATAAGCTTACTCCTATATTTTAAAACTAGAAAAAGAAAA
>JAVYQJ010000011.1:18632-26730 GCA_038731975.1 Thermofilaceae archaeon
TCCCCAGCCAGAAGCCGCCAGACCGCTCACCCAGCACAGCCACGATGGCTTCAGCCTTCTCGGCGGCTTCGATAGCCTCCCTGAAGCCGCTCCTGTCCTCCGTGAGGATCCCGCATCCTCTCGCGTAGTAGATCTCGGTGCCGCTGGGCGCGAGCCTTTTGATACCCTCAAGAACTGTCACGACCTCGACGGCCGGCGTATCTAAGCCCAGGTGGGCTGCGTAGTGGTAGTCGCCGAGCATGCAGAGCGGGTCGTCAGCGCAGGGTCCGACAACGGCTATCCTTCTCGCCTTCAGCGGCAGAATACCCCTGTTCTCCAGCAGGACTACCGACTTCCTCGCCGCTTCGCGCGCAAGCTTTCTCGCTTCAGGGTTGTCGAGAACGTCAGGAACGCTGCTCTCGTCGACGTAGGGGTTCTCAAAGAGGCCCAAGAGGGCCTTTACGCGGAGGACGCGGGCGGCAGCTTCATCAACCCTCTTCTCGGAGACCAAGCCCTCCCGCACCGCATCGATCAGCCTCCGGTAGCAGTCCGGGTGGGGCAGCTCTATGTCGACCCCAGCCTCCAGCGCTTTAATAGCAGCCTCCAAGTCGTCCCCCGCTACCCTGTGGTAGGTCTGAAGCTGCCTGACTCCAGTGCCGTCGGAGACGACAATACCCTCAAAACCCCACTCATCCCTAAGGATCCTACGAAGAAGCCAGCTGTTCGCGTGGCACGGGACCCCGTCGATCTCGTGGTACGCCGGCATAATCGCCGCTAAACCAGCCTCCTTCACGGCCGCCTCGAAGGGATACAGCACCGCCTCCCTGAACTCCCTCTCGCCCACTCGCACAGGTGCTGTGTTCCTGCCGCCCTCTGAGAAGCCGTGGCCAGCGAAGTGCTTCCCCGTCGCTAAAACGCCGTTCCGCAGGCTCCCCTGCACGCCCTTCACGTAGGCGACGCCGATAGCCGCAGCCAGGTAGGGATCCTCACCGTAGGTTTCCTCCGTCCTACCCCACCTCGGGTCCCAGCTGAGGTCAAGCACGGGGGCGAGAACGTGCCTGCAGCCCACGGCTAGAGCCTGCCTCCGGATCTCCTCCGCCACCCTCTGCACCAGCTCGGGGTCCCACGTGGCGGCTAGCGCGATCGCCTGCGGGAAGCAGGTTGCGGTTGGAGCCATGAGCCCGGCGAGCGACTCCTCGAATACGATCGCGGGGATCCTGAGCCTAGTCTCCTCAACGAGGAACCTCTGCACCTCGTTAACAAACCTAGCCGCCTCCTTCGGCGAGAAACCCAGCCGACTGCCGGAAACCCTCCTGATCCAGCCGATACCGTTCGAGAGGAGCCTCCTAGCCTTCTCGCGCGAGAAGGATCTACCCTCGACCAAATCCTCGACGGGGACGGAGAGCAGCTGCGCAACCTTCTCCTCCAGCGTCATCCGCGAGAGGAGATGTTCAACAGCCTTCGAGATTTCCAGTTGCGCCACTTGCTGATCGATTACGTAATGGTAAAAATGAATTGCTCAGCGCCCGCCTTTCTTAACGAGACGAACACCGTCAGAGCGGTAAATACCGGTACGATGGTTAAGATGATTAAGCGCCCGAGCATCAAGGTTTCCGCGTCTATTCATCAAATCAGTTCCGAGTCCGCCGACGAGCCTGTTTCTAACCCCACCCAACGTGTCATCCCTAGAAAATCCCGTCTAAGCTGTCAACTTCCTGAAAGCTGCATGTTACCAACTACGAATGGGGGGTCCACTCGGTAGCCTAGCTGAGCGATCACTAGGATCGCCTCTGAAATTACTAATCGATGTTACCGAAGGAGCTCGCAGGGCGTATGCTAGGTGAGTTTATTTAGCCTGCAAAACCCTCTTCTTCCAGTCAATGTAGTGTAGCAGATCATCGCGGATCGAGGTTAAGAAGTCCTTCGCGCACGCCTTGTGGTCTATCGTCCACTCGCCTGTTGCCGAGTGAGCCACAACCCTCACAGTCTCCCCCGGCTCCCTCGGGAGGAGGATCTTGGCCAGGTACATAGCCGCCCTCTCCGACCTGAAGCTGACTAGCGCCTCGATCTCGTCTATCCTCCCGTCCCTCCTCCTGACATCAACCCTCATGTAGATCGGACCCCAACCCACCGGCGGAGCCCTATGAACGAGGGATTGAACGTAGCGGGCGAACTCCTCCGCGTCGCCCGTTATCCTCAGGGGCACGTACGCTTCCGCCATATCCTGGTAGACCTTCACCTCGGCGGACTTCCTCAGCATGAGGCGGCTCGGTACTACTTTAAGCGCCGCTTCTCTAGCGGGCAGCACGCTCCCGATCACGGAGGGCAGCAGGGCGACTAGAACGCTCATCAGAGCTGGGCTGAAGGGCGAGGGTTTGACGGCTACGACTCTCACCGGAACGAGGCTCTGGAAGAACTGGCCAAGGATGAAGCCGGCAACTCCGCCGAGGATGCCGTAGCTGAGCCCTTCGATCAGCACGAGAGCTGAGACGTAGGCGGGGCTGGCTCCCAGCGCGCTGACGGTTGAGTACTCCTTCCCCCTCTCGTACATCGAGCCGAGCAGCGAGATCGCCACTACAGCGGCGGAAAGGAGGAGGACGATCATGAACTCCGGAACCGCTGTGGCTTGGACGAACTCACCCACGATCACAAGGCAGGATGTTGCAGACCCGTCAGCCTCGCAGACTCTGAACGATTCGTACACGTACGTGGTTATCTGGGCGCCGCCGGAGGTCGTCATGTTGCCGCTCCACACGTAGCTCATCCTGACGAGCTGATCCCTCAAACCTGCTGGAGGGTCACCCTCTAGCAGCAGCTTGTACACTTGCAGCCCGGGTGGAGCAAGCTCGAGCGGCACGATGATGATGCCTTGGGATTGCGCTTGCGGTAGCTCGAGAAGCGGAGTCCCGTCCAGAAGGACTGGGGGCTGGTCGTCACTGAAGATGCTCGCAACGGGGGTTGGGCGCCCCGCGACTCTGATCGTGGATCCGACGGTGACGTTCAACCTATCCGCTAGGCTCCGGGAGACAGCGGCTCCGCTCAAGCTGATGGCATCTGTAGCAACGATCGTAGCCAGCGCCCTCGACTCCCCGTGCAGCACAATGGAGAGCCCAGCTTTAACCGTGTAAACCCTCTTCACCCATCCAGCCTCCGTCAGCCACTTCACTTCGCCCGTTGTTAAGGGCACGTAGCTCTCCGTGACGATGTACTCGTTGGCCTGGTCAAGCCCCCTGAAGATGTACATCGTCGTTGTCACGTGCCTGCTCACGCTTAAACCCCTGAAGCTGGACTGGTAGGTTTCCTCTCTCGTTACGGTCGTCGAACCCAGCGCTAGGAAAGCCGTGGCTACAGCTGTTACGACAGCCACCGTCGCGATTGTTAAGATGGCCCTGAGCTTCCTCCTCCTCATGCTCCTGACGGAGTACCAGAAGAAGTCGCTCAGCGCCGTACCCTTCGCCCCAAGCACGAAGGCGCCTATGATCGCTAAGCCCAGCGTAGCAGTCAGCAGGGAGGTAATCATCGATGAGGGGGAAGCCCTCTGCAGCACGCTAGGATCGAGGTAGAGGAGAGCGAGCCTGGCGTACGGTACGAGAGCCACCTCTGCCAGGGAGAGGAGCCCGAAAACCGCTGCTGCTACAACCCCCTTCCTCCGCTCAAACAGGTTGCCCACGATGAGGGAGAGGAACAGCGTGAATGTCAGTAGGAACAGGAAGGAGGGAACGCTGTCCGCCTTAGCCTGGCTCAGAGAGTCGAGAGCCGATGCCGCTTTCGCCAACCCCCTCTCGAGCAGGGCTTGCCCGACTAGGAACTCGCCAGCCTTGAACGCATCCTCGCTCCCCTTAAGTGCGATGACGGCAAACTCCACGTCGCTCAGGTACGCTTCAGCGTCGAAGCCAACCTTTGAGAGAAGCCCCCTTTCGTTCGCCAGGTAGGACTCGAGGTTCTCCCGGAGCCCTCTCACAGCGAAGTAGGCGAGGCTGGCGTTTGGATCCCCGTACCGAACTGGGAATGTTGTGACGAGGCCACGCGCAAAACCGGGCCTTTGGGCCACCCCATAGCTCACAACCCTCGCTAACACCCTGCCCAGGCTCGACCTCTCATCGATATCAGCTGCCATCTGCACGTCGAAGCCCCTCGGGACGACGATAAGCAGCGTCCCATTCTCCTCGCTCAGGTTGTACCGCCACCTGACTGGTGCGTAGAGGGTAAGCCCTCCGATCGTTTGGTTCAAATTTATCGCGACAACCTGAGCCCTGCGCACTTCAACGTCTATCGTGAGCGCACCTCCCTCTTCGCGCGGTAGGACGTTCAAGTTGGCTGCAATACCCTCCCTTGTGGGTACTAGCCCTATGAAGCCCGTTTGAGGCCTGAACCAAAACCACAGCTCCCCACTGAACGTGGCCGCCGTCACTCCCCTGACTTCCACAACAGCGAAGCCCGGGGGTGTGACGATACGGCTTACGGTTAAGGGAACGCTCTCAACGTCAAGCCTGCAAACTCCGCCCTGGGGGACGCACTCGAGATCCCACGCTCGATCGTCGGATGTTAGCCTTAAACGGAGCGTAAGATCGTCGGGGATATCGCCCGTAACGCGGATGACGAGCTGCCGCTGCGGTTGGGCAAAAACTGTAGCTATGAGGGTGCATACCAAGAGCGCGACTACTGCTGCTTTAGACACAGGGGAAAAGGAATTGATGATTAATAAGCTTTCCTTATAAACTTCGTTACGTTACTCTACGCCCGCCCCTCCCGCGAGAGCTTTTCAACGAGCTCCTTTGCGTAGGCGAAGTTGATCTTACCCTCGCTGACCATTATCTCGACGACCCGATCGATGAGCTCCCCCGTTGCTCCGGCCATTATCGCCAGGTTCCTCGCGTGGAGCCTCATGTGACCCCTCTGGATGCCCTCGGTGGCGAGCGCTCTGAGCGCCGCGAAGTTCTGCGCTAGGCCTACAGCTCCCATGACTTCAGCCAGCTCCTTCGCGCTCTTCACGCCGAGGATCTTCAGCGCGATCCTAGCGACCGGGTGGGTCCTGATAGCTCCGCCTATGATGCCCACCGCCATCGGCATTTCCAGCGTTCCGACGAGGTTTCCGTCAGGATCCTTGTCCCAAACCGTCAAAGGCCTGTACCTACCGTCGCGCGCCGCGTAAGCGTGCGCTCCCGCTTCAATCGCCCTGTGGTCCTGAGCTGTCGCCAGCGCCACCGCGATTACACCGTTCATGATCCCCTTGTTGTGCGTCGCAGCCCTGTAGGGGTCGGACGCTGCGAAAGCCCAGGCATCGACGATCGCGTCGACCACCTCCTCGCCCCCGATGTCCTCCTTGTACACCTTCACCCAGGAACGGACCAGCCTCCTGTCGGCAAGGTTCGAGATGATCCTCAGGAGCGTTTTACCGCCCGTGATCCTTTCGATGAGGGGGGATACTTTCTCAGCCATCGTGTTGACCGCGTTAGCGCCCATCGCGTCCCTAACGTCCACCAGTAGGTGGACGATCAGCATCGGCCCGCGCGGCCCCTCGACGACTCTGGCTTCCACGTCCCTGGCTCCACCCCCCACCTGGACTAGCACGGGGTCGACCTCGTTCGCCTTCTCGATGATCTCCTGCTTGTGCTCGAGAACCAGCATGCGAGCGTAATGGGGGTTCTTCAAGCCGATCACCTGTATCTGCCCGATCATGATCGGCTCCGTGGCCACCGACTTGATCCCGCCGTCGCGGCGCATGACTCTAGCGGCGTTGCTCGCCGCTGCGACCACGCTGGGCTCCTCGATGACCATGGGGACGATGTAGTCCTTGCCGTTGATCAGGAAGTTGACAGCCACGGCGAAGGGGTAGCTCATCGCACCGATCACGTTCTCAATCATGCGGTCGGCGATCGCGGGGTCTAGGTTCCCGAAGTTTCTAAGAAGGTTCACCTCCTCCTCCGTTAAACCCGCAAACTCAGCCACGATTCTAAGCCTCTCCTCCATCGGCCTCTTGTAGAACTCGGGGATGCGTGAAGTCCTCTCCCCGCTCATGAGCAGCGCCTGAGACAGGGGCTTAAGAGGATTCCGGCTCCCGTCAAGCTAATCCAGGTGCAGGTCCCGCAGCCTCACGATCATCGTGCGCTCGAATACGGGGTTGGTGAGGCCGAGAACCTCAACCTCGAAGGGCATCTCGCCGTCCTCAGGCTCGAACTCCAGGTAACCGCTTACAACGCTCTGCCCGGGAGCCTCCAACTCCAGCGCCACACTCCTACCCTCGATCGCGATGTAGCGGGCGAGCGGCTCGCCCACGACTTCCAACCTACCGAGAGAGCTGAGCACCTTAAAGCCGGGCCTCAAGGGGCCTACCACTGCTCTCACGCGGGGCTCCCTCACGGCCTCGAGGACGATAGCGCGACCCCTCAGCCCCCACCTCAGGTTGCCGAGCACTTCAGGCGGCGCGCCCTGCAAATCCAACCGCACTCCGAAGGAGTAGACGATCCCTCCCTCGAAGCGCCTCGGGTAGAGCGTGGCCAACCATAGGGCTTCGCGCTCCCCCATTCTATCCGGCCAACGGGGCCAGCAGCCCGTCACAGCCACCCCCTCCCTCAGGCGGAGGAGAATCCCCACACCCTCCAACGGCTCGCCGAGCGTGACGTAAACTACCGCGCTCCTGTACGCGGGTGGATCCGCGTCTGCTTCAACGTGCACTTTCACGTGCTCACGCCACAAAATCACGCGCCAGGGTTGCCTCGGCTCCCAGGCAAAAAGGGTTTTTACCCGAAGGGTGGCAGCCGTGGTGCGGGAAATGAGCCTGAGGGAGGAGTTCTTCAAGGCGTACCTGGGCGCCCTCTGCCAGTTGAAATGCCTAACCCCGGGCCTCTCCAAGATCGCCTCGGAGGAGGCTGCTAGAGCAGTGCTGGAAAAGTTCGGACTGAAAGCGGAAGGTGGTTGGCGCAACTCCCTAGACAGGCTTTACGCTGCCTTCGGAGTGGAAGCGAGCGTTGAAGCGGAGGGTGAGGAGATCAGGGTGGTGGTGCGGCACCCATGCCCTCTATCGTGGCCCGGTTGCGAGAGCCTCTGCCCCCTTCCACACGTCTCCTCAGCTCACCTTTCCACCCTGGGGAGGTGGTTTCCGAAGAGAGTGGGTGCGGCCTTCGTGGAGGTTTCGCAGGAGGCTTGCCGATTCACCCTGGTTCAGCCGTTGAGGGTTATTGAGGGGGCGAACGGTTAAATACTTCGACGTGCCGCAACCGTCGATGAAGGTCTTCATAATGACCGATCTCGAGGGGGCCACTGGTGTCGCCGGGAGCTGGGAGGACATCAACCCGGGCGGCCGGATCCACGAGGAGGCTAGGAGGATGCTAACGGGGGACGTGAGGGCAGCGGTCGAGGGCGCGCTAAGAGGAGGGGCCAGCGAAGTCGTCGTCCTCGACGGTCATGGCGCCGCGTTCAGCATCATCCTCGAGGAGCTGCCCCCAGCTGCGAAGCTGATAAGGGGTCGGAGGATCCTCGAGATGGAGGGCCTCGACGGGAGCTTCGGTGCGGTGCTGGCGGTGGGCGCGCACGCGATGGCGGGAGCCCCGCTCGCCCTGCTATGCCACACTCTATCCCACTCCTCGATCGTCGAGATCCGCGTGAACGGGACTCCCGTTGGGGAAGTGGGCCTCTGGGCTTTTATCGCGGGGAGCTTTAACGTGCCGCTCGCGATGGTCGCCGGAGACGCGGCGGCAGTCGAGGAGGCGAAGAAGCTCCTGCCCGGGATTGAAGGGGTTGCAGTGAAGAGAGCGACGAGCATGTACGCGGCCGAGTGCCTCCACCCACAGGTATCCTGGAGGCTGATCCGGGAGGCAGCGGAGAGAGCTGTGAGGAAAGCAGCCGTGGGGGATTTGAAGCCGCTCAACCCGGGTGGGGAGGTTGAGGTGGAGGTTGTCTACCTGCTCCCAGCCGATGCGGATAGGGTTGCAAGGCGCCCCGGCGTCAAGCGCGTCGATGGGAGGACGGTCTCGTACAGGGGGAGAGACGTTCAGGAGTGCCTCAACGCCCTCCTATGAGGAGCGCTAGACCCACACCGACGGTTTGGGTCGCGAGGCCCCACTGCTTAAGCTGCGGGTTGTGCTGCAGGGAGACCGAGATGGTGCTCACGCCTAGCGAC
>JAVYQJ010000011.1:26830-40642 GCA_038731975.1 Thermofilaceae archaeon
AGGAGTGCCTCAACGCCCTCCTATGAGGAGCGCTAGACCCACACCGACGGTTTGGGTCGCGAGGCCCCACTGCTTAAGCTGCGGGTTGTGCTGCAGGGAGACCGAGATGGTGCTCACGCCTAGCGACATTGAGAGGCTGGAGCTGCTCGGGTACAGGAGGGAGGAGTTTGCGGTATACGATGGGCGCTTCCACCGGCTGCGGAACGTAGACGGGCGATGCTTCTTCTACCGCGGCGGGCGCTGCGTCGTCTACAATTACAGGCCGATCGGCTGCTCAATGTACCCGATAGTCATCGACCCGGAGAGCGGGAGCGTGGAGGTTGACCGCTTCTGCCCCCTCGCTTGTATGACCACTCCCGGCGAACTGAGGAGGGCTGAAAAGCTCGCGCGCAGCATTCTCAGGGAGTTGGGGCTCGCGTGAGCGCTAAGCGGCTCCTAGTCCTTCGACGGTGCCTGAGCGATGAGATGAAGGCCCGCAGGATCAAACCTACGACGGCTGTGAAGTAGGCGAGGGCTATCAGAGCTGTGAGGCGGGCCCACTCTTCCACGTCGACGGGTACTACCGGTAGACTCATACGGGTTAACCGAGTAGAATCTCGATCGAGACTCGATCTCCGTCCTTGATCCCCAAAACCTCCTTTACGCAGACTTTAGCGAGAACCTCCAGCACGTCGGGCCCGTAGACTGTTTTATCCGGGATCACTACGCCGCCCTCCAGCCTGCCGTTGATCACCGCCCTGAAGAGGCGGGCTCCGCAGTACTCCACCTCCCCCCTCACGATCGGTGGGATGCGGTAGCCTTCGTAGCTGTCGAGGATCTTCCTCTTTGCAACAGACTCGGGGTCTAGCCTGACGTTGAGGGTCCCCGGGTAAGGGTCGAAACCCAGGAAGGTTCTAAAGTGGTCCCTGTAATCGGTAAGCGACGTGTAGAAGGCGCCTTCGCCGAGGCCCTTGAACACCGTGCCCGCAAGCACGAGCCTCTTCACCCCTTTCAAGCCGAACTCAAGGCTTACGAGCAGGGAGCTTAGCTCGGAGATGGCCTTCTCGGTCAGCAGGCAGCGTTTACCCCTACCGCTGGCGACCAGCTCAACGTAACCGAGCTGAGCAGCGTCCCTGATCCACTTGTTCAGGGTCCAGGCGGAAATCTCGAGATTCGAGGCGACGAGCACCTTATCGATGGCAACGGGGGCTCGAGCGCAACCCTGCTTAGCGAGTTCCAAGAGCAGCGCGAGCAGCTCGTAACGCTTCATACTTCCGGTGGTGCAGGGTTGGTCCGCTATAAAACGTTTAGTTCCAGCTCTTACGAAATCGTTTTAGGCGAAAGACTTGCTCCCATCGCGTGCTTCCGCTGAGCATTAGGGTGGAGCCCGTCAACGTGGAGAGTAGGGTGGTCAACTGGCTGGCCGCTGAGCTCCGCGGAATCTTCGCTTTGGAAGTGGTGGTGGGAAAGGGGTTGAGCCCGGGCCGCGTGCTGGGCTTCTACGACGAGGAGAGGGAGCAGGTGAGAGCCGACCTGCTTGTCGAGGAGCTGGCTAGGGAGCTGCCGCCCCTCTCTCTTGTCCTAATCGACTCGGACGCCTACGTTGAGGGCCTCAACTTCATCTTCGGGATAGCGAGGCCGGGATGGGGGGGCGTGGTGTTCCTCGCGAGGCTCAAGCCGGAGTTCTACGACCAACCGATGAGCGACGAAGTGTTCCTAAGTAGGCTGCTCAAAGAGGCGGTACACGAGCTGGGTCACGCGCTGGGCCTCGAGCACTGCAGGACGCCTAGGTGCGTAATGAGGTTCAGCAACTCGATCGTGGAGGTTGACGCAAAAACCCACCGCTTCTGCGCACGCTGCGCGCACAACCTGAACCTTCTGCACCCGGGGGTCCTCAGGGTCTAGGTGGTAGAGTACGCAGAGCCTCTGGAGAGCGGTAATCGAACTGTACGCCCCAGCGGCCCTAGGAGCGATCTACGCGGCCCTCGCTAAGCCGGATGAGAGGGTAGTGGGCGAGCTATCGAAGGTTGTCCTAGCGATCCTCCTACCCCTCCTCCTCTTCACGTCCGTCTACGGGGCCGGGAACACGGGGGAGGGGTTAGCTCGCATGGGGGTGGCCGTCCTCCTCGTCTCCCTCGTGTCGCTCGCCTCCTCCTACGCACTGACGAGGGATCGGGAGTTGATGCTCCTCTCAACGTACGTGAACGCGGGCTACATCCCCATTCCGCTCGCCCGAGCTCTCTGGGGGGCTGAAGCCCTACCCCTCGTGAGCTTCTACATACTCTTCAACGCCTCGATCGGCTACCTGTCCGCCCCCCTACTCTTGAAGGGGCGATTGAGGGAGGGGTTGAGGGAGCTGTCGAGGTTCCCGCCCCTCTACGCCATCGCCCTAGGCCTCCTCCTTTCGTTGGCCGGAGTGGTCATCCCGAGCCCGGTGCTGGAGGCTGTCTCAGCGGTTGGGAACGCGGCGCCGTACATCGCGCTCCTCACCTTGGGTATGCGGATGGTGAAGCTTAGGCCCTCTCACGTGGGGGACGCGGTCAAGGTGTCCATCGTAAGGTTCATCATCGCACCCGCAACCCTGTGGGCGCTGGCACCCCTCATCTTCGAGGTGGGAAGCCTGCCTTACAAGGTTGCGCTGCTCGAGTCGATGATGCCGCCAGCCGTTACCGCTGGGATCCTCTGCAGCGTCTACAGCTCGAACCCGGAGAGGGGGGCCGTCATCGTCCTCCTCCTGACGGCCATCTGCTTCGCCATCCTACCTGTCGCCCTCCGCTTCATCGTTGAAGCCTAGAAGCTGTGCTCAGCGAGCACTTCCTCCCCGTTTCCGCTCCACCTGGCAAGCGTTATCCTACCCGGGCGGAGCCTGATCAGCGTGCAGCACGGGACTCGAGGCTCGGCCACCCAGCTCCCGCTGTTAGCTATAACCCTCCCTTCACCGTTCACGGCGAGCTCTGGTACATGCGTGTGGCCGAAGATCACGAAGTCGAGGCGCCCCAGCCCGGCGGCCTCAATCTCGCTCAGCAGCCTCTCCAGCGGTCTGTTAACAGCGGCTGACGAGAAAGCCCTCCCCCTCAGCCTGCCCTTCATTAGAACATCCGCCACCGGCTGTATGAGGCCGTACCACAGCTTCCCCTGGGTGATCCTGAGCGTGAGCATGAGGAGGGGGGCGGAGAGGAGGATCGCCGACATCATCGCGAAGACCCTGTAGGCGAACGGCGCGCCCTCCGTCAAGTAGAGCATGACGGGCGTTATCGCCGCATAGGTAGCGGCGAGCACCCACTCGAGAGACCCTGGCAGGGTTGAGAGGGATTCCGTCAACAGGTAGAGGTAGGATTCGATCCTCCACAACCCCTTCAGCTTCGCGAACTTCCAGTCGAGCTGGTGCCCGTGAAGCAGCAACCCCTTCCTCCCGGCGCACTCGACGACCATCATCTCGGGCACCACTAGGACGTTCTCGCTCACGAACACGCCGTCCCTGCCCAGGTGGGCGACGACTCGATCGTGGTTTCCGACGACGTAGGCAACCAGCGTATCCAGCTCAGCCAGCCTCCTCAGCGGGGCGAGCGCTGTGCTGACGATGTCCCTGACGCGGGCGGTCCAGAACTCGAAGATGTCGCCCAGCAGAACGACTAACGAGGGGCGCCTACCCTCAGCTAGGTGCTTGAAGAAGCTCTCAAGCTCCCTAAACCTCGTGACGAAGAGACCCTGGCGGCTGAGGCCGAAGTGCGTATCGGAGACCACGACAGCCTCCTCTCCCTCCTCAAGCCTCACCAGCGGCAGCTTCCGGCCGAGGAGGTGCACTTCGCTGACCTGCAACGCGCTTCCACCTTGGCTGCCACCCCTCTTACGCGGCTTAAAACGGTAACTCGAGCGGAAGCCTTAACCGCCCCATAGGTGCTGCAGGGTCGATGGGGCTGGCACCGGGTCCCAGAGCGTACCTAGTCTCGGTGGGAAACGAGCTGCTCATCGGGAAGGTTGTGAACACGAACATGGCTTGGCTGGGCCGGAGGCTGACGGAGCTCGGGTTCAGGGTGGAGGGCGGGTTGATCGTCCCCGACGAGCTCGAGGCTATAGCCTGGGCCTTCGCTACGGCCGTTGAGCGGGGGGCGAGGGTCGTCGTATCCACGGGCGGGCTAGGGCCCACTTTCGACGACATGACGGCTGAGGGGCTGGCGAGGGCGATGGGGGTTGAGCTGGAGCTGGATGAGGAAGCCTTGAGGATGGTGAGGGAGAAGTACAAGGGCGAGCTGACGGAGAGCAGAATCAAGATGGCGAGGATACCGAGGGGCGCGCGGCCGATACCGAACCCGATTGGCACCGCGCCCGGCGTCGAGGTCGAATGGAGGGGCGCTCTGATCTTCCTGCTCCCCGGCGTCCCCGCCGAGATGGAGGCCATGTTCACTTCCTACGTGGAGCCGAGGCTCAAGAGCTTCAGGGAGTTACCCTTCCGCAGCGAGCTCCACCTGAGAGTCCGCGGCGTCCCCGAGTCGCTGGCGGCTCCCGCGATCAGGAGGGCGCTCGAACTTGGCCCTGGGATCTACGTGAAGAGCCACCCTCGAGGCGCTGAGATGGGTGAGCCCGTGCTGGAGCTTCACGTTACAGCGTACGACCGCGATCCTGCTCGGGCGGTTGAGCTGGTTGAAGCAGCAGCCTCCCTCCTCGAGAAGGAGCTCCACGCTCTGGGCGCTAGGGTCGAAAGGGTGGAGCGGTCTTGAGGGTCTGGCTCGACGCGCTCACCCCGAAGCAGGGGCGGTTGACCGCGTGCCTGGCTCTCTCGCTCGGAGAGAAGGGGTTCGAGGTTCTAGTGACCTGCAGGGAGCACGAGTGTACGCGAGCCACGATAGAGATGTACGGGCTCCGCCCCACGATCGTGGGAGCGTACGGGGGTGGGACCAAGCTGGGCAAGCTGATCGCGGATGCTGAGAGGGTTGCCGCGCTGGCGCACGCAATCTCGAGGTTGGAGCCTAGTGCTCTTGTGGCTTACCCCAACCCGTCGGCTTCGCGCGTGGCCTTCGGCTTGGGAATCCCCTACATCGCTCTGAACGACACGCCCCACGCTGAGGCAGCCAACAGGCTTTCGCTACCCCTAGCCTCGGCTCTCGTAGCTTCAGAGGCGCTGAAGGGGGAGTTCGAAAAGTACCTAGCCCCCGACGCGAGGGTTTTCCACTACAGGGGGGTTGACGAAGCCCTCTGGGTCAAGCGCTTCAAACCCAGAGGTTCGACGGTCGCTGAACTCGGCCTCGAGAGGAGGAAGTACGTGGTCGTCAGGCCGGAGGAGTACAAGGCTGCCTACTACTCGTGGGGCGGGTGGGCCTGGCTGGAGCTGTGCGAGGCGTTGAGGAGGCGCGGTTTGCAGGTCGTAGTCCTACCAAGGTACGAGGAGCAGAGGGCTGCCGCCGCCGAGCGGGGGTACATCACGCCCGTGGGGTGCGTGGACGGGTTGGAATTGGCCTACCACGCGTTAGCCGTCGTCACCGGGGGTGGAACGATGGCTAGGGAGGCCGCGCTGCTGGGCGTCCCCTCGTTCTACACCTTCCCCCTGGAGCTGAAGGTTAGCAGGTACGTGGAGGCGCTCGGATTCCCCCTCAAGAGGTGGGTGGGGCAGCCGGAGGAGCTTGCAGAGGCTATCGCATCCCTGGAGGCGTCGATGGTTGAAGAAAGCGTGAGAAAAGCGGGAGAGCTCCTCGCAAGGCTTGAAACGCCGGAGGGCCGCGTGGTGGAGGCGCTCCAGTGGATTGCGACCCGCTGACTACCTCCCCTGCGGGAGTATCTCGCTGGGTAGCTTAACCTCCACTTCCCTGCCTTTAGCTGCGGACTCGTAGATGGCGTCGATGATGAACATCTCCATGACGATCTCTCGGGGGTCTATCGGTGAGGGTCCACCCCTCCTCACAGCTTCGATGAAGTTCCTGATCCTCTCCCTGTAGATGTCGACTTGAGGTAGCACGAAGGTCGTTGTCGTCATGCGCCCAAACTCGTCCCTGTACAGCTCGAGCGGCGAGAGCCTGAGCCCTCCCTTCGTGCCGAGGATGAAGGGCGAGCCCAGCGTGTTCGCGTGCATCGCCCAGCTCTCCTTCAAGACGATTGTGAGACCGCCCTCGAACCGTATGAAGGCGGCTACGAAGTCCTCCACCTCGAACATGGATGGATCCCAGCCCCAGCCCCCCTCAACCACAGCCTCCTTCTGCGGCCCAATCGCGGCCACGGTCACGGCGGAAACCGTGCGCGGGATGGGGTGGCCTAAGACGTACATCATGTTGTCAAGCGCGTAGCACCCGATGTCGAGGAGCACTCCCCCGCCCGCGAGCTCCCGCTTCAGGAACGTTGGTGAACCCGGGATGCCGCGCCTCCTGCCGCCGAGCGTGGCTTCACCGTAGTAAACCCTACCGAGGGCCCCCGACATCACGATGCTTCGGGCTGTCCTCAGCTCGGGGGACCAGCGCGTCTGGAAGCCCACCATGAGGATCTTCCCGGAGGCCTTCGCAGCCCTGTACATCTCGAGGGCCTCCGCGCCGCTCGAAGCCATCGGCTTCTCGACGAGGACGTGCACACCCCTCCGCAGAGCCTCTATCGATGGCTTCGCGTGGACTGCGTGCGGGGTGCAGACGCTCACTGCGTCCAGCTTGACGCTATCCAGCATCTCCCGGTAATCCTGGAAAACGCCTTCAGGTGGTACTCCCCACCTCAGGGCGAACTCCCGGGCTCTCTCAACGTTCACATCGGCTACTGCGGCGAGCTCAACGTCGGGGATCTCCCTGTAGTAGTGCGCGTGATTGTTTGCTATACCCCCCGCACCAATTATTCCGACGCGGATTTTCGCCACGCAGCCGGCTTGAATTTCTCTAGAAAAACCTTTCCATTAAAAATTACTGTGCTGCTGCGCCGGGCTCGGGTACTCGAGGGGGAGGGGGGTGGCGTCGCTGGAGTATCACCACGATGATTGCTGCGGCGATAGCCGCTACGGTTGCAGCTATGGCTACGAGGGCTGCTATCGGCAGTAGCGCTCGAGTTTCAACCTGAGTTGATGGAGCCTCGCCAATCACTTCGCGCCTATCGAGCAGTAGGCTGCCAGAGTACAGCTCAACCACCGCGTCAGCGCAGTCTACCTCCGGGAAGCGCACCTCCCTGCTGGCGCCGGAGCTGATGTAGATCTTCCTCGCCTGCTCCACGCCACCCGCGAGAACCCTCACGTAGGCGTAGCCGCTCTCTACGCCCGTGTTGGAGACTACGACGGAGAGCCCGCCTAACCCGCAGGAGGCTGACGATATGGCCGCTCTAACTTCGGCTGGCTCACCGACGTACACGAACTCCGGTGCTCTCAGCGTGAAGACGTAGAAGTCGGGCGCCTCCCGCTCGTTGAGGTTGATCCAGAGCAGGTAACCCTCGCGCTTGACGCTCGGCCCACGCGCGTATGGAGGCTCCCACCTGTAGTCGACGAGTTCCGCGCCCTTGAAGCTGAACTCTATGACGTCGATCCAGCTCCGGACGTCCATGCTCGTGAAGCTGTCCCTAACCTTTACTTCGAAGAGTGTTCCGTTGAGAACCCGGATGTAGTTGCTCGTGTTCAAGTAGATGAGCACTGAGAGCACGTAAGCCCCCTTAAACTCCGTCATCACCCCCGTGTTCGCAACATCGCAGAGGACAGTCTCGTTCAGCACCTTCCTGTAGGCTGGTAGACCGATCCTGAGGAGTCGAGGGTTGTCGGCGAACATGAGGAGCGTGTAATTCAGCATACCCGGTATCGATGCGTTCATCTCCCTCTCCACGTCCGTGCTTCCGAAGAGGCTCCTCCCGTCGACGGAGAAGGGGTGGAACTTAGCCTCAACAAGCGCTGTACCGTTGCCGTAGAAGACGACACCGTAGTTCAGCGCGATCCAGTACCCCTCCTGGGCGGCAGCCAGCGGCAGGAGCGTGAGCACCAGGAGTAGGAGAAGCCGCTTCACGATCTCTCACCCCTGTACACGTACTCGACGTACTCCAGCCTTAAGTAGCTGGGGATAGGGGCGCTGCCGAGAGCCGACCCGTAGTACTTGGTCTCCTCGAAACCGAAGACGATGTGCCTCTCGCTGTATACCCCCACGTTCGGCTTCATCCCATCGAGCATGTCCACGTCCACCCAACCCAGGCCCGGCAGGTAGATCTGAGGCCACATGTGCCCACCCCAGTGCTCTAGCAGCGCTTCGCCCTCCTGGGCTATCGTCGAGAGGTTCAGCCACATCCTCCCCGATATATCCGTGAGGAGAAGGCCGAAGGCCGTCCTAGCCGGTAAACCCAGGATTCTCGCCAGCGTCACGTAAACGTCGGCTACCTCGACGCAGTCGCCCACGATCGCGTAGTCGAAGAATCCCCCCACGACGGCGTGGTTGCTCCCCAACCTCGATAGTTGAACCCTGTAGTTGACCCTACGAACCACCCATTCCGCCAACCTCCTCGCAACCTCCGTGGGCCAGTGAGCGAAGCCTACCCTGTAGGCCAACTCGATCAGCGTTTCGTTGTAGATGTCCCAGTAGCCCGATGATGACGTGTACCTTCGAACGACCTCCAGCGGAGGCCAGGTGTAGACTTCACCCTCCAGCCTGTACGCCGTAACGATGACTTTGTACCGCGCTGAAATCCATATCTTGGATTGGGCGGGGACCTCAACTTCGACTGTGGCGTAGACGTTGCCGTCCTCGTCCCTAACGTAGCGCAGCGGGGGAGGGTCTATCGAGACCACGAAGCTCTGCTGGAAGCTCGTGTTCTGCGGCAGCGGGATGTACACGGGGTCCCTAACCGTGAAGTTGTAGCGGTTGGCGAGGAGGAAGCTTGCATCGATCGTGTACGTTACGACGGCGGTCGGAATAATCGACGCACCCCTCGAGGCTTGGGAACTTAAGAGGCATGATGTTGCAGACAGAACTAGCGGGGCTAAGACTAGAATCAGCCTTACAACTCGAGATGTCCGCACGCAGGCACCGCTAGTTAGTGCCCGCCTCGGCTTTAATTCTTTCCCCTTCGCGCAACGCTTTTCTCTCACCTCGAGAAGACCCATCTCTGGAAGGAACAACGATGTGGGTCATCGTTGCACCCAGAATCCGCATGGCCAGGCTCTGGGCAGCGGAAGAGGTGGCGCAGGCAGCCGACTATCTGAGCGGAGTCCTACTCCCCTACCCGCAGGAGCTTCAAACCCCCGTGCGGCGCTACGTCGAAGGAATCCTCGACTGGGAGGAGCTCGTCTCGCGCGTGAGATCGATGGGGCTCTCCTACGTCGACGTTTGGTCCTGGACTGAGGAGCCGCTGCTGAGAAGGCTCAGGTCGCTGACGGCCGCCGGCTACAAATTGAAGGTCGAGTGCTACGGGCCTCCTTTACGCGAAGACGCAGAGGCCTCCTGGGAGGTTACGAGGCTCCTTCTACGCGTTCGCGTGACGGGCAAGGTCGACCTTGAGGCGTGGAGGAGGCTTGTAGGCAGGGTTAAGACTCCGGTGAAGGAGGGTTACGCCACCCTTTCGTTGAAGCCGGCTGAGGGTGTTAAGGTTTCAGCGTGGATGTACCCAATGCCGCCCAGTGATACGCTGAGCGCCGAGAACTTGAGCGAGGAGAGCGTAAGAGCTCTGGCGGACTACGTGTTCAAGTACCTGGTCGCGACCAGCAACCCAGATGAGGCCTATGTGAAGTGGCTGAGCGAGACACACCGCGAGCTGTCGGAGGAGCTGCTACCATTAGCGCGAGCCCTAGGCGTGCTGAGGAGGGAGGAATTAGAAGAGGGGGAGACAACAGGGTGAGCGGGGGTTGGTGTGGAGAAGCTGCACCTCCTGCTAGCTGAAGCGGGGCTCGAGCTTGTGCCGGCGGAGATCTGGGGGCACCCCACCGTCGCGGCTAGCGCTAGGAAGAGGGGGAAGGAGCCGGGGGAGATCCTGCTGGACGTTTCACTGCACTACGCGGCTATGAAGAGCTTGAAGGATAGGATGAAGAGGGGGCGCCCGGATATCGCGCACTTCTGCATGCTGCTAGCCCTCGGCTCCCTCCTCAACAGGGCTGGGATGCTCGAGCTGTACGTCCACACGTACGATGGAAGGATGATCGGGGTCTCCCCCCATGTGAGGCTACCGCGCAACTACAACCGCTTCGTCGGGCTCGTCGAGCAGCTGCTGAAGGAGGGGCGAGTACCGCCGAACTCGGCCAGCCCGCTCCTCTGGGTTGAGCCCTACAGCCTCGAGGAGCTTCTCGAGCGGGTTGCTCCCAGCAGAATCTTCCTCCTCAGCGAGAAGGGCGGGAGGGTGGGCGCTGCCGAGCTGGCGAGAAGGGTTGTCTCAGAGCCCAAGCCGATGGTGGTCGTCGGCTGCTTCCAGGCGGGCGACTTCAGCGAGCGCATCCTCAAGCTGGCCCACGAAGTTGTCTCCATCTCACAGTACGCGCTTGACGCTTGGGTAGCGACGGCGAAGATCCTCTCGGCGATCGAGGATGCGCTCAACCTCTTCTAGCGCTCAAGGTGCGCGATGGCGCATTTCGCGGTCCTTTCCGCCAACTCCTCAATGCTCAACTCCCCGTACCCGCTGAGCGCTGTAGCCAGCTTACCTCGGAGAGGATCGATCCACTCCCTGGGGAGCCGGCTAGCACCCTGCATCAGGCCTACGATGCTACCCGCTGTAGCGCCGTTGCAGTCCGTGTCGAGCCCCGCCGTAACGGCGTAGATGACGGTGCGCGCGAAGTCGCCCTCCCCCCATAGCAGCGCGGCAACCACTACAGCCGCGTTGTTGATCGTGTGGACTGGGTGGTACCTGCCGTACCTGCTGAGCACCTCGCCAATAGCTTCCTCCCACTCTACCCCCTTCGAGTGAAGGTTGAGCACGTAGCGCACCGCCTCTGCCAGCCGGCTGCGCTCCGGGATCACCTTTAGAGCCTCCCGTACGATCTCCCTCGGCGAGTCGATAACGTAGGCCAGAGAAAGCATCGCGGCGACCATCATCTCCCCGTAAACCCCGTTCTTCACGTGCGAGAGCCTAGCGTCCCTGTAGGCGAGCTCCGCCGCTCTACCCGGATCCCCGGGGGAGACGTAGCCCCAAAGGTCGGCTCGAATCTGAGCGCCAATCCATTCCCTGAAGGGGTTGAGGTAGGTTGCTGTCTCAGGTGGTCTCAAGCCGAGCACGAGGTTCCTGTAGGCGGCTCTCTCCGCCGTGTAGGTCAGGTGGTAGGGGAGTAGGCTGAGCCACGCCTCAGCCACGTCGTTGGTAGTGAAGCGCGGTCCCCTCCGCTCGTACACCAGTAGGTTCAGCACCGTGTAGTCGAGGTCGTCGTCCCTCTCAGCCCTTCCGATGTGCTCCCTGGTCAAAGGCTTGATCCATCGGAGCTGCTCCTCACCCAAGTCGAGGAAGGCCGCCAGCGGGAAGTACGGCTTCCTCAGCGGGTACTCGTCAACCCTCCTCAAGGCCCTCTCGATGCGCTCCCGGCTCCAGCCCTCCACGGGCTTTCCCAGCATGCAGCCGGCGCACCGGCCCAGCCACGCGCCCAGAGCCCTGTCGTAGAGCTCCCTCCCGTCCAGCTCCACGCTGAAGCGCGGGGGAGAAGCCGGCCTCTCCGAGAGGATCTCGCGCCAGTCCGTCGGCTCCCTGTACGGGTAACCCTTCCTCGGCTCGGCGCGCTGCAGCTCGTCGTAAAGCTTGAGCAGCTGCTCCCTCGAGCGGGCATCGACGAGCCTACGCCTGAAGCCGTCAACGTTCACATCGAAGCCCTCCTCGAACCTCTCAACCGCCTCCCACTCAATGAGGCCTTTGAGCTCCTCCAAGTTGAACACGGGAGCCGCCACAAGGCTGCGGATTATAACCTTGCTATTTTCGGGCTAGCTCCCGCAGGATCGCCAGCATGGTTCTCGCGTTCCCCAGCATCCAGTGGTCGTTGTTGAAGAAGACGTAGACCCTCTTCGGCGAAAGGTCGAGAACCGATGCGGCCAGCCCCCTCAGCTCCTCATCGCTGTAGTCGTACGCGTACCAAGCGCCCCTCCCGTGCAAGCGCAGGTACACAATACCGTTGCTCGAGCCGATGAACGTCCCCATCGGCGAGTCGATCGAGACGAAAGTAGCGCCGAGCTCCTCGCACAGCGTCAAGCCCTTCCCCTCAAACCAGCTGTCGTGGCGAAACTCGACGGCCAGCCTCCACTCAAGCTTCGCCGCTTCAGCGAAGCTACGCAGCCTCTCCTCCGCCTCCCGCGTCGCCGTGAAGCTGGGCGGCAGCTGGAGCAGGTAGAAGTCGATCAACGGGTCGAGGGGCGCGAACCTCTCCCTGAACCTAGCCCACACGTCGAGAGCCGTAGCGCTGAGCCGCCGCACGTGGGTTACCGACCGGTGGACCTTCACGGCCCACCTCAACGCAGCCCCCCTCGAGGCCCAGGACTTCACTTGAGCTGGGAATGGGAAGCGGTAGAAGGAGGCATTCAGCTCCACTGCGTTCAACCCCGAGTTCTCAACGTACCAGCTTAGATCCCCACCCTCGTTCCAATCGTAAACCCAGCCTGAAGTGCCGACGTAAACCTCGATCATCAACCGCTACTCCTAGTGTTCTCCTCCCTTAAATATACTAGGCGTAAACCGTTAACGCGGGGCGCGAAGCTTTCCTTCTTCTCCGGTTCAGGACTTCAAGTACGATCGCTGCGAACTCCTCCCTCGAGATGAGCCCCCTTTCGATCGCGGTGTCGCAGCTAACGCCGGTTCTCAGCTCGATCTCCCTATCGATCTCGAGCCTATCCTCGTGCGTAGTCAAGTGGTAGAGGCCGAGCTGCATAAGCAACAGCCTAACTAGCCTGCTCATCCGCTTGAACATCCGTTTCAGCCTTTTAAACATTTCATCCATAGCTCAGCACGACTGGGCAACTCTGCTTGGAGCGCAACCGCTTGGGGGAAGCATTCAGCTTGCCTGCACCGCACTTGAAGCGGGTGGGAAGCAACCTAAAGGATCCGATGAATCGGCTGTTGAA
This sequence comes from Thermofilaceae archaeon, assembly GCA_038731975.1. Taxonomy (NCBI): domain Archaea; kingdom Thermoproteati; phylum Thermoproteota; class Thermoprotei; order Thermofilales; family Thermofilaceae; species Thermofilaceae archaeon. Next base: position 39,760 of record JAVYQJ010000011.1, read on the forward strand.
GGTTGGAGCCGTTCAGTGGCTTAGCGCTGATTCTTCGATCGTGAAGCAGTCAATCTTATAACCTAATGTGGGTATGGGATGTGGGTATGGGTATTCACCTTGTCGAGATGGATGAGCGCGGGAGAGTGACTCTCCCAGCTGAAGTGCGGAAGCTCCTTAGAGGGAGAGTTTTCGCAGTTGAGTTTGTGAACCCTTACACCCTGGTCCTCCGCGTTGCCAGCCGCGAGGATTTTGTGAGGGAAATCGAGAGCATTAAGCTGAGGGGGGATCCTCGGAGGCGCGGGGGTGACGCCTCCAAGGCGAAGCACAGGTACGGAGGGGTTAAGGTTTGAGGCTGTTGGACCTGACATCCTCAGCTACGCGCTCTACGATGAAAGCCCCTTCCACGATGCAGCCTGGCAGTACGTCAAAAGGGTGTGCTGGGCGAGGTCGAGATGGCTGTGACACCGGTGACGGTGCTTGAGGCGTACAACGTCCTCTACTGGTACTACCGCGTGAGACCCCGAAAGCTGCTTTTACGAAAGCTCTCGCTGCTCGTTGAAAGCCTAACCCTGGTGCCCACCTCGATTAGAGGCCTGGATGTAGCGCTGAACGAGAACATCCCGCTGGGGGACGGCTTCTAATCGCTACAGCGCTCGAAAGCAAGCTTCCAATCATCGTTTCCAACGACAGCCACATCCTCAAGGTAGCGCGCAAGTACGGTCTAATCGTTGAAAACCCGTTAAAGAATCTCTAACGGGAGAGGTTGCTGCGAAGCACAATCAACCCCCAGCCCGCTTCAGGGGGCAATCGAAGATTTACGCTGATGATGCGCGCTATAATCACTCTCCCCCTTGCTGAGCTGACGCAGGTGCTTGAAGATGGAGTCTTCATGCGAGGCGAA
>JAVYQJ010000012.1 GCA_038731975.1 Thermofilaceae archaeon
GCGCAGGATAGCGGACTTCATCTACTTCAGCGAAAAGTACGCGGCGAGGAGCCTGACGCCGGATCAAATGAGCCGCGCGATAGAGCTCGTCAGGGAACTGGGGATCGAATTGGCGTAACCGCGATCCGCGCCTCACTTACTCCCGGCTGCAGCGCTCTACCATCTCTCGAATGCTTCGTTGTTCAGGACCTCTCCGCCCACTAGCACCTTTCCCGTCAGGGCTTCGGCAGGGTGGGGATGTAGACCCCGACCTTACCGGGGTTCACGCGGCTGGCTGATCTCTACCCCTCTTAAACCTCTTCGACGATCCACCCTTCCCCGATCGACCTGCCGCGGAGCCGCGGGGACCTAAGCCTGAGGTAGCCGGTCGTGCTCAGCTTCCACAAAACCGTGGGGTACCTGGAGTCCTTCTCGCCCGCCCCCAGCTTCTCCTCCAGCACCTTCGCTATGAACTCGCTCCTCGACATCCTCAGCTGCCTGCAGAGGGCGTCCACCCTCTTCAAGAGATCCTCCGGGAGGCTCACGCTCACCTTGACAGTCGTCACACCCTGCAACAACTCTTACCACCGGCTAATCAAGCTTTCCGCTACCACAGACGCAGAGCCCATGAAGCACGATCGCCTAAGCCGGTCCCGGCCGGTGCGATGGGTAAAGCCCTAATGCGCCTAGAGGCAAATGCAGAGAGGGTAGCGTGGCGCTTCGGGGCCCAGCTCTCGAACAGCTACCGGTTTAGAGTGATTGGGGGTCCGATTCCAAGCTCCACTCGAAAATCCCATTATTAGCGCTCCCTAGCCGCTATCTCGGGCTCCTGCTTCACAGCAGGTACAGCTCCACTCTCTCCAGCTGCCCCGTCCTCGGGTTCACCCTCAGGCCGAGCTTCTCGAGCACCGTATTGCCGATCAGTGCGTCCACGCCGGGCGGCGTCCTCAACCCCTCCCAGACCTCCACGTCCGCGTCGGTCACCATCCCCTCGACCTCACCTACTCCGTACTTCACGCTCACTCTGCCACCGTCGGGCAGCACCCTCACCCTCTCGTGCTTTAGCTTGACGTCCGCCCCCTCGACAGCCTCGGGCCTGGCGATCAAGTCGCCGTAGAAGCAAGCGTCGACTAGAGCCCTGAGCACCACCTCGCCCCTGGCTCTGACCTTAACGGGGATTACGGCGGCCCCCATCACCAGCTCGCTACCGCGCGCGATCTTAAGCTTGACCGCGGGGAGACCGTTACAACTTGCAGGGTTGAGGGCAGGCTCGCGTGCTCGTGCGGGCTCCCTGCGGCTGGAGCTGGCGGGGCTCACCGGGAGGGTGCCGCGGCACCCCGCGGAGCGCTACGGCTTGATCTCGATCCAGTACCTCGAAACCTCCTTGAAGAAGGCGCGCCCCGATCTCTCGCTGAACTCCCTGGGCGTTAGGGCTACTATGTCGAAGCCAAACTCCCGCGGCAGCTTCAACCTCACGAGCGCAACCCTTTCCGCGTACTCCATGCCCTCGAAGCGCTCGCACACGACGACCACGTCGACGTCGCTCTCAAGCGTGTGATCCCCCCTCGCGTAGCTCCCGAAGAGGTACACCGTCGCGCCGAGCTCCCTGGCGAGCCTCTCCAGCGCCTCAAGGACCTCCCTACGGGTCTTGTAGAGCTTTTGCGACCTCATCAAGGACCCCTCTAGCCGTCGAGACAGCCTCCTCCGCCTGCTCCCTTGTGATCTCCTCGGAGGGCCTCTCCACGCCGGCACTCGGGGACCTGGCCACCGTGTAGTACGCTGAGAGCCTGAAGAGGGCTCCCTCGCTAATCTCGCCGAGCAAAATGCCAGCGCCCTTGGCTCTGCGGTAGAGCTTGACGAGGTCGTGCCTTCGAGCGTACCCGCCCAGAGCGTGCAGTATCAGAGCCTTCAACGCCTTCTCGGCCGCCTGCTGGGCCGCGAAGCAGGCCCAGTTGTAGTCGCCCACGCTGATGCTCACCTCCGCGTGACGGAGGTCTGCTCTAGCCTCCGCCAGCCAATCCAGCGCCTCATCCCTTACGGGCATCACCGCACCCCCTGGATCCCCCAAAGCTCGCAGGCAGATTAAAAGCGTCACCAGCGCAAAGCGCGAGAGAAGCGGAGCGCCCATGCTTCAACCACAGCAGGAGTCAGCCACCTCCGCGGAAGCTGCCGTCCCGTGGCCGCATGCTGAAGTGTGAAACCGATGGAGTGTTGTCGGCTGCGCGAGGGGTGCGCAGGCCAGAGAAGGGTTTAGCGGTGATGGCGTGAAAGCCCTCGAGGTCGCAAACCACCAGGCTTATTTGGATCGCCCGATGGCTTTTCCGGGTGAGGGTGTGCGCGTGAGGGAGGATGTCAAGCTGCACTGCGGCGGCAGGTCGGTAGAGGTTGCAGCGTTCGTGGATACAGGCGCTACCACGCTGGTTCTGCCCAGGCGCGTGGCCGAGGAGCTGGGGGTGAAGCCCCTGGGAGGGATGGTCGCTGAGCTCGCGGACGGAACCGTGAGAGAGGTGGACTACGGGGCCGTTGAAGTCGAGGTGAGCGGCAGGAGGGCGCCCGTGCTCGCCGCAATCGTTGAGGGAGGAGAGGTCTGCCTGGGCGTGGAAGCCCTTGAGAGGCTAGGCCTCGCCGTCGACCCAACTACCGGTAAGATCCACCCCACGAGAAGGTTCGTGACGAGACTCTAAAAGCCACCGGATCGGCGCCACCCAGCGCTGCTGATAGGCATCTCGCCATAGCACCTCCGCGTTTTCCACCCTAAGGGCTTCCTCTTCTGTTTTCCACCATCTCTCGATTGCTCCGACACGTTGAATACTATAGCTACTCGCTCGCCTCGAGGTGGCTCGAGCTACAGCGAAGCTGCTTTGCTGAGGGAGAGGCGTTGAGAACGAAAGCTGGCGAGAGGAGCTTACGCGGAGAGAACTACGACATTGCGCCTCCGTTGCCTAGCATGCCGTCCAGCTGCTCTTGAAGCCCGCTACTCACGCTGGCGGGTGAGGTACGCCGCACCAATGCCGTCGGCAGCTGCCGTCCACGCTCGGGGACTTAACGAGTGACTCTTGCTTCGACGATTTTGACCGGGAAAAGAGAGCCCTTTCACAAGGCTTAAAGATGCTCACATAGGCTCGAAGCGAGGGCTAGTGATTTGGCCGAAGAGTTGGCCTGCATCAGCGAGAGGGTAGCCCGTCTATGCGCAACAACAGAGAGGGAAGGTGATGGATCTCTTCGGCTCCAGCCTGATTTTCGGCCCTAAGTTAGGAAGGGTACCCCTAAGCCTCTGGCCGCAAACGCCCAGCTCGGCCTAGCGGCTTACGAGGCTGTGAACGCTTAGGAGATGCTTTACCCACCGAGGAGGTCAGTGAGCAGGCTGCAGGTGAGTGGAATATTTTACTCGCCAAGGCGTTTCGAGGTAGTTCCATCTACGAACTCGGCAGCCCATGCTCGCTGGCCGACCCTCTATAGTCCTACCAGCTGGGGTGCTTCGTGCCCGCGAACTTCGGGATTGACAAGTGAAGCTAGTTTCGACCCCTCCGTTCTCTGTAGAACGTTCAGCTTACTGATAGATCTTGTTAAAAGAGCGGATAAACTATAAATACGACTAAGGTTTTCTTTAATCGATGGCCCAACTTTCTCAGCACTTGATCAGGGTTCCGTCCACCTATCAGCTGGCTGATCTGGTTTTCATCGAGGCTGTAACGCACGTTCACGCTGGTGTGGGGCGCGCCGGCGGCGTCGTTGATCTTCCCGTGCAGAGGGACGAGTACGGTTACCCCTGTATTTACGCTAGCAGCTTGAAGGGTGCTCTAAAGACTGCGCTGCTCTGGGCTCTCGTGAAGGAGAAGAACGATTTGGCGCTCGCGAGGAGGGCCGTCGAGGCTCTGCTGGGGCCGGAGCCCGAACCCGAGGAGAGCTTCGAGTCTAGCGTCGCAGTGCTCGATGCGCGGCTCGTTGCGATGCCCGTGCGCAGCCTCAGGGGCGTGTACGCTTACGTGACCTCACCGTTGCTCCTCAGGAGCTTCCTCGAGTACTCTCGCCTCTACGGCGCGAGCGAGAAGCTGGTGGGCGACGTTGAGTCGCTCCTGAAAGAAGCAGAAGGAGTCGCTCGAGGTTCTTGCCTTTGCGTGGGGGACAAGGATCAGCTGGTTGTGAGCGAACTGGAGGGCAATATTATCCTGCTGGAGGAGTTGTGGCTCAATCCTAAGCCGGCTCAGAGCGGCGGCGAGCTCAGCAAAGCCCTAGGCCTGGACAAGCCCCTACTGGTGCTCCACGACGATGAAGCCAGGCACGCGATCGATCGGGGGCTTCTGAGGCTCACGAGGGTCAGGTTAAGGAGGGATACGAAGACCGTGGAGGAGGGGGGCCTCTGGAGCGAGGAGTACGTTCCGGCTAAAACGAGGTTCGCCACGGTGTTCCTCTTCAAGAAGCCGCCCCTCGCTGAGAAGTTCGTGACGAGCCTTCTGGGTAGGCAGAGCGAGGGCGAACGGGGCCAGCAGCGAGTCGATGATACAGCATACCTCGAAGCTCTCGTGAAGCTCGGCCTGCTAAACGATTCGACGAGAAAGAGGGTAGAGGAAGCTCTGCAGAAGAACGATCTAGCGGGTGCCACCGCGCATCTCGCCAGCAGCGTGAGAGAGCGAGTGAAGGAGCTTCTTGCCAACCATCTGAAGGGATACGTTGTGCTCGGCGGTCACGAGACGATCGGTAAGGGTATCGTAAGGCTTCAGGTGGTTAGCGCATGAGCGCTGAACAGCTTAGGGATCCGGTGAGAGCTGCACTAGACATTTTTATGACAATAAGGGGTGAGCTCGAGCGAAGAGCTAAAAGTGAAAAGGAAAAAACTGATTTTGGCCGCGATCTGCGTGCACGTGCGAGAGACGCCCCCGAGCTGATAGAGGAAGTAGGCTTAGTGCCGGCTCTGAGCTTCTTTTACAGCAAGAGTGATAAAATCGGTTACGAATTGATGCTTAAAGCAATCCTGCTTTACCTGCAAAGAATTCAAATCGTACCTTCAAATATCAATCTCGATGCTATATTAGCGGGGGAAAGGAATACGGATGCCATGATCGACCTGCTAAGGGATCTTCTCAAGTGGAGCACCGTCGTCGTGCCGATTTTGAGACCGTTTCTTGTTGAGTTTAAGCGACTCTGTGAGGCCACCTGGAGCGAGAGGGGCTCCTCATGAGCACTTATAGCCGATTGAGGGAGCTGCAAAGGCGTGTTAGAGAGAGTGACCGCGTCTGCCGTTTCGAGTTAACAGCGGTAACTCCGATTCTTATCGGTGGGTACGATACCAGGACGAGTCATGAAGTGGGACGAGAGGGGCTGAGACCCTCGTCCATTAAAGGTGTGTGGAGGTGGTGGGCGCGCATCTTCGTTTCCGCCGCCATCTGTAAGAGGTTCCGGTACACGAGGTTTGTCAACCTCGAGGATGCCGATAAGATCGTGGCGAACATCTTAGGGACCACGCGTGACAGGGCAAGTTCTTCGAAATATCAAATCGTTGCGACGGATTTGCAAGTCAATGAAGTTGAGCTGGCGAAGTACAAAGATGTTGCGCGCGTAAAGCTTCTCAGGTTAGGGAGAGGAGAGATTATTAGGGATAGAGTGCTGGGGCCGAACAGTACTTTCTCTGTTGAGCTGTACAGACTAAGAAAGACGGAAGAAGCCGAAGACGCTTTTGCTGCCTCATCACTGCTCGTAGCTCTAGCCCTAGGAGGCGTCGGGAAGGCCACGAGCAGAGGGTTCGGGAAACTTGCGGTAACTAAGGTGGAATGTAATTTGAGTTCGGTTAAGGAGTTATACAGTGACCTCGAAAAGTTAAGCAAAGGTGAGATATTTAGGGAGGGATCATTCCAGGTAAAAGCAAAAGAAATCGTGAAGAAGATCTTCGAATTATGCATCAATCTTGCTTCCCCACTAGTGGTCAACATGAGCGTTTCGGGGCAGTATACACACCCTTTAATTGAGACACCTGTTGATAACTACTATGAAGTTTGCATACCAAACAAATTGTTTGGCAGCGATGTGGAAGTTCTCGAAGCGATAGGAAATGCTACTTTAAAGCTGAGCTGGAAAAGGTTGAAAGGCGTAGATATCAGATCGTCTGGAAGGAATCTCGACACTTGGATACTAGGTCTTCCACGCTCTCAACCTCCGCAATTTGAGCCGCCTCGGGATAGGATACCTCAAGCTAATCTTGAGGAGGTGCTTAGAGATCATCTGAAGAAGCTACTTAACAGGATTAAATGTGGAAATACCAATACCGACGATATTTCAAACATGATTAGGAAAAAAATTGAAGAGGATAGAAGGGGTAGGGAAGGTGGTAGGAGGGAAAAGTACAAGGTACCGACTGGATACTTCAACTGCTGCGAAAAGTACAAAGCTTTAGTTAGGAGGAGGTCGCCGATAATTTTTGTACCGATCAAAATAAGCGACGGGGAGTATAAGGGGAAGTATTATGTTGTAATTTTAGGTTTTATTACGGCTGATTGGGATAGAGTATCGTTGATACATTTAGGGTTTAACTGGAATTACCCCCATTACTTCCAGGTGACCTTCAGACCAACACAGCTAAACGACGTGAAAAGGGCCTTCAATACAGCGTTAGACAACGTCGTAAAAGTGATCGAGAGAAGTCGATGAGGTGAAAGGGATGAAGGGTCCTAGACCATCACCCACTGCTGGGCGGGCCGAAAGAGAAAGAGCACGAGTAGAGGGTGAGGAGCAAAGAAGGTTCAAAGTCCCGAAGAAACTACTTGGGGAACTGCGGGAACTGCCTAAGTTGAATGTAGATACGAACTTTCTCTCTTACGTTGTCATGATCGGGTTTGGAATCCTGCTTGAGGGAGACGATGATAGAGCCGCTGATAAGAGAGTTCTCCTCGAGATGCTCTGCTCCGTCCTCAGTCAGTTTTCATTCAGCCAAGTGCAGAAGCATCTCGAACGCGTTAGAGAGGCGCTGCTGTTGAACGGTTATAGCCTGAAGGTGTGTAGGATGGTAACGACTACCAGGACTGTTGTGGGCGCTGGGGGCTCTTTTGGGAAAGTTCCATTCGAGCTCGGGTTATCCTTTGATCCCATACTTAATGTTCCGTATATTCCGGCTTCCGCGCTTAAGGGGGCTTTTAGGCACGCGCTCGAAGAGTTGAGAGGGAAGGATCTTGCTAGGCTACTCTTCGGAGAGGAAGGAGAGGTAGGGGTTGTGGGAGTTACGGATGCGTATCCCGTAGGGGTCTTGAGAGAGCTTCAGAGTAGATCCGGAGGAGGTGCTGCGGTCCGCTTGCTGGAGCCTGATGTTCTATCGCCGCATTACCCTGAGACGAAGAAGCTGGAAACGGAGCTCGATGTTGAGCCGAAACCCGTGGTTTTTGCCGCGATAGCGCCCGGTGTTGTCTTCGAGTTTTACCTTTACTATAACAGAGGTTTGAGGGCTAAACTGGGAGGAAGGGTTGCGGACGCTAGCAGCGAGCTTAACTCGAAGAAACACATTTTCGAGGGGGACCTTGCCGCTGCGAGTAATGTGACCGTAGACGTATTACCCTCCCTCGACCTCGCAGTACTCTACGCTCTCTCCCGTGGTGTTGGAGCTAAGACGTCCATAGGTTACTCGCGATTCGAGCTTCTCGAGTACAGGACGGTGAGGTAACCATGAGTGAGGAGCTTTTCAAGCTTAAGATCGCCGCGCTGCTCCACGATCCTCCGGAAAAGCCCTGGCTGCTGCTGAGCATGGAGCCGCACGAGGAGGCGGCGCTCGAGTACGTGAGGGAGCTAGCCGGCTTCGGGGATATTCCGAGAGAGGTCAGGGAGGCTGATAGGCTGGCTTCGAGCATCGACAGGTACGTCCTCTCGATCATAATGGGCGACAGGTACGTCCGGGGGTTCATGCCCTGCAGGAAGCTAGTCCTGAAGAACCCGATCAACCCGCTCTTCCAAGTGGAGCTGCCAGAAAAGCTGCCCGCGGAGCAGGTTAAGGGATTCAGGAAGAGGCTCTTCGATGCCTTAAGCAAGGTTGCGGATGCGAAGTTGAGGTACCTGCTGCTCTACGCGCTCTACGAGGTTCTCTGGATCGACCAGGACCTACCTGTAGGGCCGGCGGAGACGAGGGTCCCCACCCACACGGTGTTCGACCACAACTACGCCACTGCCGCGGCCCTCAACTGGATGGTGAGCGACGCCAGGAAGGGTCTTCTCGTGGGGCTCGACGTGGCCGGCGTGCAGGCCTTCGTGGCGTCGAGCAGGAAGCTTAGGGACGCGTGGGTGTCCAGCTACCTCGTCTCGGCGCTGGTCTGGTACACCATCCTCCCGCTAGTGGAGCAGCTGGGGCCCGACGTCGTGGTGACCCCCTCGCTCAGGCTCAACCCGTTCTTCCTGCACTGGCTCTCCCACAAGGTGCGTAGCTGTCCGAAGGAGGAGCTTCCACCCAGCTTACCTAACGAGCTGGATAAGGCGACGAAGTACGCGTACATGGGGGATGAGTACCTGCTGGAACTGTACAAGGGCTTTTGCGTCCCACCGTACGCTTGCGTGCCCGAGAGGGCGACGCTCATCCTCCCGCCCGCGGAGAGGCTCAGGGGCATCCTCGGGGATGATGTAGCTTCAGCTCTCGAAAGCAGGTTTAGGCAGGGCTGGCGCAGCCTTTGGCAGGCGATCCGCGCGTACGCGGAGGAGAGAGCGAAGGACGAAGAGGGGGAGCTTGTTTGGAAGTTCATCGCTAGGGTCTTCAGCTACTACGATTGCGAGTACGGGAGGACCCTGTTCCACGAGGTGCCGCCGCTCCTCCTCAGGGTGGAGGTGGTCGAGGTTGAGCTGGAGGGGCAAGAGTACTGGCGTAGCTACAGCGAAAAGTACAACGAGCTGGCTTCGAGGCTCGCTCAGCGCAAGTACAAGAGGGTCGAACCTGAAGCTGAGCTGCAGGTTGGCCAGCTCACGGAAGCGGCCTTCGCTAGGGGCGTAGGCTTCCCTCGCCGCTCGCCCAGGGGCTTCGAGTACTGCACCTCCTGTGGAAGGCTGCCGGCCCTCCTCGTGCTACCCTCGGGGGAGGGCGAACGCCCCGAAGAGGAGGAGTACGGCTTCTACGTGTACGGTGCCATGGCGAAGGGCTGGGAGAGCACCGAAATCGAGGCACGGTGGAGAAGGATTAGAGATGCTGCGGCTCACGGAGAGAAAGAGCCGGAGCTCGATAGCTTCACCCAATGGCTGGAGAACTACAAAGTTAAGATTGATCTTCGGGGCCTCAAGACGATCTTCGCCCCCGGAGAGAGGCTCTGCGCCTGGTGCTTCGCGAAGAGGGTCCTCAGCCTCGAGCCACGACTACTCAACGTACTACTCTTAGGCAAGGATGAGGAATACGCTAGACGGCTCGCCAAGGAACCCCGGACACCTCAGATAGCTCGCTTCGGCTTCCCATCCACACCCGACGTGGCCTCACTTCGGCTTAGGCAGAGGCTCGTCGAGAGCGTAAGTAAGGGGGTTCTCCCAGCGCAGAGGCTCCAAGATCAGCTGGAAGTTTGCTTCCCCCTGTTCCTCGAAGTTCTCAAAGCAGCTGCGAGTGAGGCCAGGCCCTGGCTCGCCGAAAGGAAGCTGGAGAGGAAGATCAGGGAGTTGAAGCTGAGTAAGGATCTGGAGATCCTGCTGCTCGTGCTCCTTAAGGCGGACGCCGAAACGCTCTGGCTCTCCAGCGACAAGGAGTTGAGGACCGGCTGGAGCTCGCTCATACGCGAGTGGGGTCTCGCTGGCTACCTGTGGAGCTACTACGGCATCGTTCGGGCCGACGGCGACAACATCGGTAAGCTGCTCGTAGGCGACGTTTCGGCGCTGTACGGCCTGGAGGACGAGCCTGCGAGACTGAGAACCTTGCTCGCAAGCATCTTGAGGGCTGCTGGATCTTGCGAGTTCGAGAAGCTGCTTGCCGCGCTACTGGAGGAAGATGAGGAGAGGTGGCAGGCTGCATTGGAACAGTGGTCGGTGCTCCTCTCGGAGGAGCTGAACGAGAGCGAAAATGAGGTTAGAAGGCGGCTGACCAGCGCCAGGCAGGTGGTAGAGGGAATTCGGCGCAAGTGCAAGATTCCCGTGAGCATATCCTACCACTTCTCGATCAGCAGCGCCCTATCTAGAATTGCAATCCTCGAAGCGGTGGCGATCTCGAGGCTGGGGGGCTTCATCGTCTATGCCGGCGGAGACGATTTGATGGCGTTCGCCCCAGTCGACTCTCTGGCAAGGCTAGTCTACGTTAGCAGGCGCATCTTCGCGGGAGCCCCCCTCGATAAGTGCTGCGTCGAGACGACGCCTGACGGTGAAGTGCGAGCTTCTACGGCGGGAGAGCAGCACGAGTCTGAGCAGCCGTGCTTGACCAGCAGTGGAATACGAGTTTCGCCGGAAAAAGGCTTTATCAGGGTGAATAACGCCTGGCTGCCAGCCCTGCCATGCGTCGGTAGGAGCTACTGCGCGCTGCTAACTCACTACCTTTACCCGCTGCACCTGGCGCTCAATCGCGCGGGCTCAGCTCTTGAAGATGCGAAAAGCAGGGTTCGCACTCGCGTGTATGGAAAAATTCAGGAGGTACTCGTGAAGGACACTGCCGCTTTCGTCTACGTGCCGAGAGGGGGCGTGGAACTCTCCTTCGTTCCGCTGACGCTGAACAGGGGCTTCCACGTCGCGGAGGGGAGCGTTAGTGCTGAAGACTACCTGTGCGAGGTATCCCTGACCGCCAAGGCCGTTGACGGCCTGCTCCGCTCGGTATCCCCGCTTCTCGGCGAGCAGCTGTACTCCACCAGCCTCCTCTACGACGTGGAGAGCGTGAACAACAACCTCGTGGAAGCCGCTAGGCGCCACGTGGAGCTTGTTGGAACGCTGATGGACTTCGTCCTTAAGAGGAACTTGGCGCGTGGGAGGGAGAGAAGAGAGGCAGGAAGGATCAGGTGGAATGAACTCTCGGAGCTCATCTGCGAGCTGGATAAGCATGAGAGCATGAAGTTCAGGACTAGCGTAGTGGAGGCGGAGACGGGAGGGAGAGAGGAAGCTGCGCACATTTTCACGGCTATCGTTCGCTCCGCGAGGAATCTGAGGGGTGGGATGCGGTGAGCGGGGTCTCAGTCTACCAGGTTAGGGTAAAGCCGCTGGAGCCGCTCATGCTGAGGGGTCCCGGCGAGTTTGACCCCTCGGCTCGCGGGGTGAGCGCGTCCGCCGTCTCGCAGGCATTCCTCGCCCCCAGCACCGTCGCTGGGCTCTTAACGTCCCTCCTCCTACAGCAGCCGGTGAAGCCAGTTTCAAGCTGGATGTGCTACGTGGAGAGAATGCTCAATCTGCTCAACGGGCTGGGCATCCGATGGATCCGCGGCCCCTACCTGGTCCGCGACTCCACCCCCTACGTTCCGATCAGGGTGGGTGGCGACTTCTTCTTCATCGATCTGAAGCAGCTCGCCTGCCACTTCAGGCAAGAGCTCGCCAAGATCGAGAGGGGGGATCTCGAGGACTTCATGAATAGATTGCGGCAGGAGCAAAACCGCGCAGAGCCCCGCCTGCAGGAGCGGGTGGGGATAGCCTTAACCGCTCGAGAAGGGTTGAAAGCCGCGAGGGAGGGCTTCCTCTACACTGCAAGCTACGTCTCGGTCCACTGCGATTACATAGCCGTCGAGGTCGGCTTGGACAGCGCAAGAGCGCCCAATCTGCTGGTCCGGCTCGACGGGGCTGCGGCAGCGGTAGGCGGTGAAAGTAGGATCGCCAGGCTCGAGGTACGGAGTGTTGACGAAGGCGTTGTAAAGCCTATCGCTAGCGCGGGGTTCAAGGAGGGCTACGCGGTGCTCCTCTCGCCGCTCATTCTTCCTAGCCCGCTGAGAATCAAGAGAGAGGGTGGAAGGGTTAGCGTGGAAGTGGACGGTGGGTGCCTCTTAGAACTGGTCACCGGCGCTGCAGGCCTCAGGGGGTTAGGCTTCAGCATTGCTGAGAGGTCGAGGAAGCCGATGTACCCGGCGATACTCGAGGGATCGATCATCAGGCTCTGCGAGGGTCAATGCTACACGAAGGACATGGGCCCCTACGCGAACGTACCGAAGAGGACGTCACTCATCGAGCTGCTGGGGAGGACGGGCTACGGGAGCCTCATCGAGCTTGGGTGAGCGCCCCTCGGGGCGAGGCTGGCTCGTCAGCGACGCCGGTATTCGCGGCAGCCGGTGACGTCCACGACCTTGACAAGTGCGAGTACCTCACGGATGCCAGCGCATGCCGGGGGGTGGAGCAGTACGAGACGTTTTCTCCGTAGAAGCTCTAGCACGTTGCTACCCTGCGAAGCTCGTGAAAATCTTCGTTCAGGATTCCCTCCTCCTGAACAGGCTGCTTCAAGGTGATCAACGTTTGATAAACGAGCTTTTCCCGAGGAGGGTACTACGCAGAACCGACTCAGCAGACCATCTCGTGCGCGGCTCCTGGATATATTCGTACTACGAGGGTTCTCTCTCGAAAGAGGATCGGGATAGAGTCGATGAAGCGCGCAGATGCCTCGAGGAGTTCTGCCGTCAGTTCAAGTGCGAGGTCACTACGCTGCCGGGGATAGCATCTGGGAGGAGAGACAGCTACGTTTACACGTGGAGGGGTGGAAGGGGGAACTTCTACAGGGCGCTCCTCGCGGGTGTCGTGGGCTACACGCTCAAGGCCTTGTGCGAGCACGCGGGGGAGGGTTCGATCGATGTCATCGTCGATACCACGCACGGCATCAAATACTTCGCCCACGCGCTTAGAGAGGGCGTGTCGCTGGCTTGCTCGCTGTACTCGCTGAAGCGGGCCCTGCAACCCCCACAATCACACTCTCTCACTATAACTCCGACCCCTTGTCGATAAGGGGCTTCAAGAGGGAAGGCGTGTCTGTCAGAATCAACGGGATCGCCGAAGAGAAGATCCGCGCGGTGGTGGTTTCACGCCTCAAGGAGTTCCTCGAGATCTGCGCCACGAGCTTCGGCTCGCTCGAGAGAGCTGCTGAGAGCCTAGCCGGGCACTGGAGCAGAGGTGGCTGCACCGCGGACGAGCAGCTCAAGGGGCCAGCGTCCCGCCTAACGCTGGTCAGGGGGGTCCCATTGGCCCCTCACCCCAGCCCTCCACACCAGGACCCCAGCGCTGGACGAAATCCTGGGGAGGCTTGAGGAGGTTAAAAGGTGGAAACAGATGGGGAGGGACGAGAGCGCAGGGGAACCGGGTGGGGCCTCGTAGTGCGCGGGTTAACGTGCGGGTGGGGCGATGATGAGGGGGTCAGCTCCTTCGTTGAGGTTCTCCTGGTTTGTCAGATCGTTCGCGCGCTCAGTGAGACGGCTGAGCAGCTTAAAGCGAGCCCCGAGCTGTACAGCTTTCTCGCGGAGCACTTGAAGGAGTACAGCGGCGTGATGGAGAGCGGAGTACGGGAGATAACCGCTAAGCTCGAGCAGGGGGAGAGCAGAACACCTGCTCTCGATCTGGATCGGATGAGGATCGTAGCGAAGCACGTACACCCGATTGACACCGCCAGCCCGATCGACTACGAGATCAGGAAAGCGTGAACCCAGCTTGAAAGAATCCGCAGCAGTAGGCCCGAATCCGGCAGCCGTGCTCAGAGGCCCGGCAAGAGGAGGCATCTGAAGCGCTGAGGAGGGGGTATGAAGCTTACAATCCCTCTACTCGAGGCGGGCCTCGACGAAGGGAACTTCTACGCCGGTTTAGCGAGCGGCTTTCATCGCAGCCCTGATCGAAGGGGGAGGCTGGCCGCCAACCCCTACGACTACGCCAGTCATGCGATTAGCCAAGAGCACCACAGCGACCAAACAGCAGCTCCCGCGAAGCTATAAGCGGCCACCAACTCGCCACCCCCCACCCAATGTCAAACCAACATCCCCCAGAACGCCGAAACCCTACCTCAAGACCACACCTTAACATCCCCGCATAGGAAAGCACACTTCAAACCCGATCCCCCCGCTTGAAGCACCCGTTACAGCCAACCGCGAAACCACTCCTCAAGACCACAACCCCACCATACCGCTAACATCCACGTCCCAAACAAAGCAGCATACCCTCCTGCCTCCCACTCTTTCAATTCTTTCCCAGCTGCTTCGCACAAGGACTACCTTTGCTACAAAAAGGAGTTCTTGAACTTTCAATTCTTTCCCAGCTGCTTCTACCTAGCTATGGCGAGCGTGCTCTGGAAGATCGCCCGCTTTCAATTCTTTCCTAGCTGCTTCGAAGAGTTACTAAATTCCTTCATTCTAAGCATTGGGGACCCCTTTCAATTCTTTCCTAGCTGCTTCGCATTCACCGCCGCAGGGCGGGAGAAGACGTGCCTGCTCAACTTTCAATTCTTTCCCAGCTGCTTCGTGCACGCTGATGAAGGTGGACTACGAGAGCAAGACCGTCCTTTCAATTCTTTCCTAGCTGCCTCTTAAAGGATTTACTTGCTCTCGCCCGTCGCCAGGGAGTGACTTTCAATTCTTTCCTAGCTGTTTTCTGCCGTCGTCGATCTTGGACGGGGGGAGCTGCGGATCCCCTGTGTCTTTCAATTCTTTCCTAGCTGCTTCAGGAGGAGGCGGCGCGGATGGGCCGCATCTTTGTCGACCTCCGGGGCTTTCAATTCTTTCCTAGTTGCTTCACGGAGATAAAATTCCCCCTGTCTAAGGGGATTATCGCAGCGTCTTTCAATTCTTTCCTAGTTGCTTCAATTAAAGGCATGGCTGCGGGAGCACCCTAAAGCGCTAGCCTTTCAATTCTTTCCTAGCTGCTTCCTAACGCATTGAGCTATACAGAGCTCGTCGAAAGGGGAAGGACTTTCAATTCTTTCCTAGCTGCTTCTTGCGGAAGACGCTGCCCTATGGGGTTTAACAACGTTCATCGCCTTTCAATTCTTTCCCAGCTGTTTCCCCCCTCCCGGCTGGGAGGGGGTACTGCTGCTGAGGGCGCGCTTTCAATTCTTTCCCAGCTGCTCCCTAAAGAGGGTCGGTGTAGCCGACCCAACCAGAGCAGCTATCGATTTGCCAATGCTCTTTCAATTCTTTCCTAGCTGCTTCAGGAGTCTAGCTTTGGGGGGTACGCCCCCCAGTGGATTTACGCTGCGTTCTTTCAATTCTTTCCCAGCTAGCCGTTCGAGCTTGCCGTCAGCGCCCTCTTTCAATTCTTTCCTAGCTGCTTCCGTGGGGGTTTTTCGTGTGGTGGTTTTTAAGGTTTGTCTTCTTGAATTTCGAGCATTGTTTTCCGCTGGGTGCGGCGTTCAGCGCGCATCTGTGGATTCGGGGAAAGGGAATCTAGTTCCCCGGGTTAATCGGGGAATAGAAGTACTTTCCGCGGAAAAACCGTTCACCTTAAATCCAACTTCAAAAAAGGGGAGCGGGCTTCCCGCGGGTTGGCGGGTAAGGTTTACACGCTTTTCCACGCTTTCCTCTGTATGCGTAGCTTCGTGTTTACGCTGGGTTTCACGAGGACTTTATTCTTCGAAGGCTTTCGAGGAAGGCTGCTCAACCATGTGAAAAGGTTCCCGTGTTGACGGCGAGCCCAGTGATGGGTTGGGAGCGCTTTCAACCCGCTAGTGGAGCAGTATGGAAGGCTGGGGCTTAGCGCGCCAGGGCTGGCGGCGCTCGACTCGACGGATGAGGCTCGAGCACTGGCTATGCCGATTCGACGAGTTTAAGGGCTTTCCACCAGCCTCCACCCCCGGTCCGGGGGCGCACCGGGGGTGCACGCTTGTCCCCACTCTAAGCCTATCGTCACCGCAAGAACCTCAGAGTATCGAATGTGCAGCGAGCGTCTCAGCCGCTTTTCACGTCTCAAACGCGCGGGAATTCAACCCTCTACTTTGAGAGTGCATTGGGGGAATCGACTTACCCAAGCACTTTTCCAGCAGAGTGCGTCCCTCAACGCGGGGTAGGAGACCTAGATTGGAGTGCAAGCTTACAACACACGAATCTGTGAAAATCGAAAACGCGGGCCTGCGCAGCATCAGATGCGGCTAGATCTAAGGTCGCCGACATCGCGCCTATATTGTGTTGACTGTAACCTTTGTCTTCTCCGGCTTGGTTTTTGTGTTCTTGTATGCTGTTTCGCCGGTGTTGGTGGTTGTTGTTCACGGTGGTGCTGGTTCGAGGGGGGTGATTTCGACGTGTCCGAAGCCGATGCTTCGGGATTTGCCGAGGCCGAAGCGTTCGGCGAAGGCTAGTAGCCGCTTGGCGTCTTCAGCCATGTAGCTGTTGGGGTCGAGGAGCTCGTAGGCTACGTAGCCGGTGAAACCCCGCTCTATGGAGGGGATGCCGTTCTTCACGGCGTAGAGGACGGTGGCGGGCCTAACGCTGTAGTCGATCTCGCAGAGAGCCCTTATGCCCCACCCGTATATCTCGCTAAAACTCCTCTCGACCAAGCCGACACCCTGAAGCTTCAAGTCGTAGGCGAGAAGGCCTAACGCCAGCGGCAAATCGGGGAGGAGCTTGTACCTCCTCCTCAAGCCCAGGGCTTTGAGCAGCTTACCGCGACCGGGTACGGGGAGGAGCGTGGGGGTGAGGAACCTGACGGTGAACTTCCTGGGTAGGTTCAGCTTTAGCTCTCTCACGTCGGCGACCTCCACCTGCTCCACCTTCGCCACCATCTCCGCAGCCCCGAACTGGAAGATTACGCTCGTCTCCCAGCTCCCGGGGGGCTTCTCGGTGAGGAGCGAGAAGCGGGCTTGCAGCTTCTCACCCTCCTTCGCGGTTATGATGCCGGGCTCCCCGTAGAGCTTGTAGAGGGGCTTGCCCTCCCGGAACAGCACGCTGAAGGACGCCCTCCTACCCAGCCGCGGCTCAACGCCCGTCAACCGGTAGAAGGCTGTTCTCGTCACCTTGCTCGTGAAGGGCGGTAGCACACAATCCTGCAGAGGGATTATCGTCAACCAAACAGTGAGCGCGTACACGAGTGGAGACTGCAGCAGCCTTGATATAAGCCCGTCTGCAAGCGCGAACGAAGCCCCCCTGCTAGCCCCTCGCTGCGCGCAGCTTGCGCGGGACAGCGACCCCCCTGTGAAAAGGTTTGCGGGTGTGCTCGGGTTGTTTTCTGAGTCAATCCTTGATTCGCCAATACCAGAGAATTTTTATATATTAAAGCCGAGGGTAATTTTTCGATGAGGTTAGCGGTTCCGCCTGCGAGCTTTAGGGAGCTCTACCTCGTCGCCAGGTACGGTCCCGACAGGGTTGGTCGAAAGGGTAAGGCGATAGCCAGATTTCTATCGCGTTTGGGCCTCAACGGGTTTAGCGGCGGCGAGGAAGAGTTCGTCGAGTCTCTCCTCTCCTCGCTGGACAAGCTGCGCGTCATGGAGCTCCTCGGTGAGGCGTCAAAGCTGGGGTTCCTCAACCACATGGTGCTAGCGGAGGTTGCGGGAAGGTACGGCATCAACCTCTCCGCCTCTTCCGCGCGGAACCTGTTGAAGCTGCTCAGGGAGCTGGGCTTGGTAACCCGGTTGAGGAGCTGGCTTGTCTACACCCCCTCTCTGGAGAGGGCCGCGCTTGCTGTGCTCTACTCGAGGGGTGAAGCAAAGGTGAGCGAGCTTGAGAAGCTCCTCGGGGGCCGGGTTCGCGAATCCCTGCTGAAGCTTTGGGCTGAAGGGCTCGTCGAGATTGAGGGTTGTCCACGATCACCGCTTAAGGGCAAGCTCGATCTGCCCCGGGACCTCGCGAAGCATGGGCTTGAGTACGATGAAGAGCTGATCGCCTCCATGGGGCTGCAGGGGCACCCAAGGCTGGAGAAGTTCGTTGAGCGGGAGACGGGGAGAGTCAAGTACGCGATCCTGCTGAGGGGGGATGACAGGGTGAGGATCGTTGTCCCGCCGGGTTGAAACCATGCTAAAGGACCTGGAGAGCAAAATAGAGATTCTGAGAAAGAACCTTGATGAGGATGAGCTGGAAAAGGTGGTGGCCACGTGGAAGCAAGGACGGTACCTTGACCTACCTCTTGAGAGCGCAGAGCTCCTTCTCGTTAAGGCTGACTACGTCCGCGAGCATGTGGAGCAAGCGGTTCGAAGGCTCTTGAGGCACCTTAGCTCGCGCTACGGTGGAGTGGACATATTCTCGATACGATCCCCGCGCCATGCCTACGGGACAGGGAAGTCCCAGATGGCCGTCCTCATCCGTAATCAGCTGAGGGATCGGGGAATCCCGACCGAGTACCTGGCCGTCGGCGTCAGCAGTGTGATGAGCGGGGACTTCAGGAGCCGCCTGTGGGGGTACAGCGGGCTGAAGGAGGCTGTAATCTTCATAGACGAGGTCGATCTTCTCTTCTCCCCAGAGCTGAAAGAGGAGGATCAGAGGAAGCTGCTGGAGGCGTTCGCGAACATTGTGATTGAGTACAGCGAAAGCCTCTCGGCGCGCGGCGATGTGCATCAGGCTCTCGTGCTCGTGCTGAGCTACAACGCTGAGCGGAGGATCGAGGAGTTCGCGTCGAGCCGGCTGAGTAGGAGGCTGATGCAGGTGCTCCTGAGCGTTGATATCCCATTGTCGAGGGAGGATTTCCGGGAGCTGTTGACGACAGTTTCGGCCCTTTACGCCCACCGTCACAGGTTGAGCGGCCTAGCGCTTTGGCCACTGGTATGCTTCATTAACAGTTACACGAGCTTCCTCGAGAAGGGTTTTAGGGACAGGTCGATCGGCGAGATCGTAACCACCTCTATGAAATACACGCAAATGTTCTGTGAGGGGCTTTCAGCGGTGCGCAGAGTTTCGGAGCAGAACGTCATAGCGATGTGCGGAATACTGCAAAGGCCGTCCCCACAGCTCGGCTCAGTTGTAGAGCAGATAGTCAAGGAGATTTTGGCCAAGCTCGTCCCTAGGTATGAGGTGGAGCTGCCGGAGCAAATGCTTTCGGTGACCTGTACTTTCTCCAGCAGTAGTATCGACGTAAGCGGGTTTAGGACAGACTGCTTTTACAGCATAAAGCTAGGAGCGATCGAAGTGGGGAAGTGCCTCATCGAAGTCACAGCGGCCCGCGAGCTCGATAGCAGGAAGCGGGAGCAGCTGGAGAGGTTCGCCAGCAGGTACCCCACTCTGCTCATACACCTCCTTGAGGGTTTCGAGAAACTGACGGATTACGAGGAGGAGGGCGACTTGTACACCATCAGGATTGACCTTGAACCCTTCAAGTACCCGGCGGCGCTCCGGGAGTTTGCGAGGGAGCAGGCAGACGCCTTGGCCTACGAGCTGGCGAATGATCTCAAGCTAGGCGACTCGATCATAGCTTTCCTGAGGAGGAACTCTATCTCTCTGGCATACAGCTGGCTCGCTCAGCAGAAGGTGAGGGAGGCGCGGGCAGCGCCGACTCGCGCGGAGGCGGAGAGGAAGCAGGCGGAGGCTGTTGGGCTGATGCTGCGAAGCTTCATCGAAAGGCTCGGTTTCGCAAGTGTTACGAAGAGGAGAAAGGATACCGTGAGGAACTGGTTTGCCGAAATCCTGAGATCGTCCCTCGGTTACATTGAGGATTCCGTGCTTGAGTTCCTGCTCATCGAAACGATGAACGGTTGGGCAAGAGAAGGACTCTGCCGCCTCACGGCAAAAGAGGTGCATAGGACGGACTTGTGGAACGATGAGCGCGCGCTAAAGATAGCCTATGACGTCATTACACCAGTGCTACAGAGTAAAACACGCTCACTCGACATGTAGGTGGGGAGAACCTTCCATTCAGCGCTCGTTAAACCTCAACGGACTTCAGGCTCCCGCAGGACACCCCCGCGCCGGATACTCGAAGGAAACCACGCCGCTGGTGGTGCATCGCGCAAGTTGCGTGAGAACGTGAATCCGGTCGCGTAACGATTAACGGATTTCGCGGGCTCCCCCGATTGTATCGTCAGCCAACGGTGTTAACCTTCAATGCTTATAAATTGGCGGGTACAAAGTGCTCGGTCCTGAGATTGGGTAGTAGTGGAAGGATTCCGGGTATGGTTTACATAATGTTCTCATTCATCCCTTGGATCATCTACTGGGTGTTAACCGGTTTGGGCTTGCCCATCGGGGTTCTCCTATCGCTGGCCGCTTCCCTCCTCCTTCTGGTGCCGCAGGTTTTGAGGAGGAATTTCTACTTTATGGATGTTTTCAGCTTCTTTTACTTTCTCGTGGCTTCCATGGTGACTTTCCTGCTTGGGGTGGGCTTCTTTGTGGAGTACAGCGGGTTCGTGGGCTACTCGGCTCTCTCGCTGATGGCTGCGTCCTCTATTGCCCTCGGTGTACCGTTCACGCTTCAGGTTTCTAGGCGGGATTGGCCGGAGGTGTACTGGAGGGATAGGGCGTTCCTGCGGATCAACAACCTTGTTTCAGCCGCGTGGGCGCTTGTCTTTACCACCAACGCGCTGGTCTACCTGCTCCTCAAGCACCCTTACAGCACGGCGGTTTCGAACGTTCTCGTGGTGTTGGGTACTGCTTTCTCGGTGGTGTTCCCGGCGAGAGCTTCAGCCTTCTTCGTCGCGAAGAGGTACGTGGAGCCGCTTGAGAGGTTCGATTGGAAGGTTCGGGTGAGCCCCGGCGCCTCCAAGGGTGAGGATGAGTACGACGTTGTGATCGTGGGGGCGGGCATCGGAGGGTTGGCGTGTGGCAGCTTGCTGGCGAAGTGGGGGTACAGGGTTTTGGTGGTGGAGCAGCACTACCGGGTTGGAGGCTACTGCTCCTCGTTTAGGAGGCTGGGGTTCACGTTCAACACTGGAGTTGAGGATGTGAGCGGGCTTTGGGGGAAGGGACCCATTTCGTACCTGCTCCGCGAGCTGGGGTTGGAGAAGGAGGAGCTGTTCGTGAGGAACAGGACGAGGTTCATCTTCAAGGGAAGGATCATCGAGGCGGAAGGCTTGGAGGAGTTCGTAGAGAAGCTATCGGAGCTGTTCCCCCACGAGAGGGATAACGTGGCCCGCTTCTTCGAGAATGCTCGATGGGCGTACGAGGAGTGCTACCGGGAGGCCGAAGTTTACGGCGTACCGCTCCCGGGCGAGTTGATCGCGAAGGTTTTCGGAGTAGAGAAGCTCGTGGACTACCCGAGGGAGCACCCGCACTTCTACGATTGGATGAGTAAGACGTACAGGCAGAAGCTGGACGAGTACTTCAGGGATGAGGATTTGAAGCTGCTGTTGAGCGCGTTGATCGGCTACGTCGGCGCAGAGCCGGAGAAGGTTTCCGCGGCGAGCGCTCTCACTGCCTGCGTCTCCTACTACCTGCACGGAGGCTACTACCCGAAGGGGGGAGCCCAGAGGTTTGCGAACAGCTTGAGGGATGCCATCGAGAGGAACGGGGGGCGGGTTCTGGTTCGGCAGAGGGTTGACAGGATCCTCGTTGAGAACGGGGAGGTGAAAGGGGTTGCCGCGGGGGGTAGGGTTTTCAGGAGCAGCGTTGTGGTCGCCAACGTGAACGCCAAGACTGCTCTCTTGGAGCTCGTTGGGGAGGAGCACCTGGGTAGAGAGCACGCGGGCTACATCAGGGGGTTGAAGATGTCCCCATCGGCTTTCATGGTCTTCCTGGGGGTTGACATGGACCTATCGGGCTACCCGACGCTCATCAAGGATCTGGACGGGGGCATCGGGGTAGTCATAAACTCCAACGCGGATCCCTCCCTCGCGCCGAAGGGCATGGCCAGCGTCACCATCATAACGCTGGCGAACTACCACGATTTCCCCCCGAGAGGGACGGAGGAATACCTGAGGAGGAAGAGGGAAGTTGCAGACGAGCTGATCCTGAGAGCGGAGAAGGTCATCCCGGGCTTGAGCGAGCGCATCGTTGTCCGGGACGCAGCGACGCCGAAAACCTTCGAGAGGTACACTTCGATGCCGGAGGGTGCGATCTACGCGTTCGACCAGTCGATTGAAACCCGGAGGCCCTTCTTCAAGACGCCCATTAAGGGGTTGTACCTCGTCGGTGCATCAACTTTCCCCGGCGGCGGGGTAGAGGCGGTCGTCATCTCCGGGATCATCTGCGCGAACGATATACGCGGCTGGAGGCTTGAGCGGTAACGTGAGAGACCGTTAACGGCTCGATCCGTGAGGCGTAGGAGCCGGGGGGCTGTTTCAAAACCTATCAAAGGGTACGCTCGATCCATGTTGGGGCGTAACGCTTTTTGCTGCGGGATGAGTTTCATTGTGTGGAAAAAAGGAAGAGTAAAAGGCGGAGGAAGCGCCGTAAGGGGGATGAGTGCGACGACGGTTTCTTCATGCGAGCTGGGATCGCAATCGCATCCCAAGCCCGGGCGGTTTGAAGGATGAGGGGACGCGCTCGCCGAAGGCGTCGACCCCCATGCGAGGGTGTTGAATCACCCCTTGTTAAGCTTTGGAGCCTAGCGGGCTTCACTGCGCTGGCCTCGTCTGGAGCTTGCGTAGGTCGAGCTTGACGCCCTTTTCCAGGGCTTCGGTTACGACCACCTTCCTGCCCTTGTACTTCTCCAGCTGCTCGGGAGTGTAGGGGAACATCTCCAGCGTGAAGGATCCGTCCCAGAGCCTGCTGAGGAGCTCCATGTTCTCGATGAAGCTCCTCCCCCTGAACTTCTCTGAGACGACCACCATGTCGAGATCGCTATCTGCCAGCGGGGTGCCGTAGACTCTCGAGCCGAAGAGGTAGACCTCTCTGACGTCGAGCTCATCCTTCAAGCGCTTGAGGAAGGCTAGGAGCTCCCTCTTCTGCTTCTTCGAGAGCCGCACCCTGTCGAGCTCAGGGAAGGTTTCCACGGCTCCTCACCCACTCTAGGACCCTCTGGGCCGCTGCAAGGCACCTCTCGCAGATCTCCCTCGTGTACGCTTCGCTGGGCACCGTGTTCGCCGCGTTGGGGTACCTCGCCACCGTGTAGTGGGGGGTTTAGGATCCTCAGCTCGTCCATCACCTCCTCGGCGTCGAGAGCCTTCCCGAGCTTCACGAGGTCCTGGCCCCTGGGAGGGAGCCCCGCCTTCATAGCTATGTAGAGGGCCTTCAAAGCCTTCTCCGCCGCTTGGTGGCAGAGGAAAGCGGCTACGCTGTACTCCTCCATATCGAAGTTCTTCCTAGCCTGCCTGAGATTGTGTTTCGCTTCGCTCCACCAATCTAAGGCCTCCTCCCTTACCACTCAGTCATAACCCGACCCACGAGGTTTAAACCTGCTTTTACAGCATTGCGTAGCCTAACGGGGCTTGCGCTCAAGCCGACCCCCGGAGCGGGGAACACGCTTCAGAATTCGCCTCGGAAGCCTCACCCGCCGAGAAGCATTCTACGCTCGGATCCTACACTCCAAGTAAATTCTCAGCAAAGCATACACTCCCTATGGTTTCATCCAGAAGGATTCCGGCTTTTCAAGGCGCGGCCTGTAGCGGATTTAAAGGAGGGTTCGCTCTGAGTGTGAGGTGGGTAGACTGAAAGGTGTAGGGCTTCCTATGGAGTGGGTGGAGAAAGCGGAGGTTTTTCTCGGGGATGCGGAGAGGCACTTGGCGGAAGGGCACTTATGGCTTACGTGCTTCGAGTCCCACCGGGCCGCTGAACTGTACTTGAAATCCCTGATAGTAGCGGTGGGGCTCCACCCTGCACGCGCGATTTGACGGAGCTGCTTGAAGCTCTAAAGAGGGTTGGCTTCACCGCGGGTGAAGGTATCGTGATCGCATCGGAGATCCTGACGCCCCAATACGCCCTGTCCCGGTGCCCGGGGAAGCGCGCCATAAGCTACACGAGGGAGAGGGCGGAGAGGTGCTTGAAATCGGCTAGGTCTATTATCAACTGGGTGAAGGAGGTTGCCGACCCGTGACGAACTCGGGCTGCGCCTGCTCCAGGAGGCGGCAAAGAGGGTAGCGGAGTGGCAGGAGGCGTTCGAGCAGTACGTTGAGGAAGTGCGTAGGAGCGGGCTGGTGAAGGAGCTCTACCTCATCGGCTCCAGAGCGAGGGGGGAGCACCTCCCCTCCAGCGACTTCGACCTCCTGGCAGTCGTGAGCAGGGGTGCGGATCCGTTGGAGGTGGCCGAGAAGCTCAGGTTGCTGAAGAAGAGGAGCTTCCCACTGGATATCGTAGTCCTAACAGAGGAGGAGTTGGAGGACCCCATCTACAGCGAGATGCTCAGAGGAAGGAAGAAGCTCCTGTAGGCCCATCGGGCGCGCGAGAAGCTGAACCGTTGGGCAACCCCGGCGCCAGCGGGCTCGCGACCCCTAGCTGCATCGGCTCCCCGCAGACAGGGCCGCCGCTCAAAGCAGCCCGCTCCCGCAGAGCCCTCGTGGGGTAATAGTCACAGTGCTCCTCACACTTAAGGGCGGTCTCTCCACCGCGTCGCAGGATCAGAGGCTACTGGGTGGCGGTGCCGGCTTCGCGAGCAATAGGAGGTTATCGTGGGGCGGCGCGCCTGTAGATCTGCCCTGCCGCCAGCCCTCGAACGAGTTGCTGTCAGTGTAGGGAAGGTGGCCGGTTATGAGGCGCGCTAACGGGCGTAGCGTCCCCTGGCGTGGAGGATGCGCATCTCGAGCCCTTCTCGAGGGGTTCGTTGCAGGTTACGCTGGTCCCCAGCTCGATCCTTAACGATCTTCTGCCCGCGGTGGGTTGCCCGGCTATCGCTCCAGGCACCCTTTAGAACCAGTACTGGGGGGCTTCGCTCTCCCTAACGACATCCTCGTCGGAGAACCTCCACTTGCCTCTCAAGTCCAGGATCACTATCCCCAGCTCCCCTCCAAGCTTGTCGCTGATCAGCACTTCGTACTCGAGGTGGGAGATCATCACGTCGCACCGAACGGGGCCCACGACCCTATCCTTAGCCTCGGCGAGCACCTCGGCTGCCCCAGGAACTAGGTAGTTCCTCACCGGTCCCCCGGCGGTGCCCACCTCCACTAGGTAGGCGTCCTCCGGCGGTGGCCATAAGCCTAGTTCTAGGGCTAGCCTGCGCGGGATGAGTAGCTGTGGGGTTTCTGCCTCGAAGCTGGAGTTGACGAGCGCGCTGCTAACTACCTCCCTCCCGCTCCTCAGCGACCTTACCCTCAGCTTCACTCTCACCGCCACGATGAGCACCCCTCTTAATCGGGTAGATGTGGCCGATCCTCCTCCTGATCGGGTAAATGTGCCCGATCCTCGCCCTCAACCTGTGAATGCTCATGCACCCTCGAATAACACGCCCCCAGCCACTAATAACTCTACCTAGCCCAGGCCTTGAACGGATCTCCCAACCGGGAAGTGGGGTAAAGCGCGGTTTCACGCTCCGCATCCCTCGTAGACGAGCCTGAACAGTCGACAGCCTACCACCCCCCTCACCGCTCGCAACAGCTTACAGGGGACTTAACATCTCCCGGGCAGTTAATCGTGAAGGTTCTTAAAGTGAAGAAGCTTGTGGGCTACTCGAGGAGGCTCCTGCACATCTATTAAGGCGTATTTCAAGTTGCAACGCTGTCTAATGCTCTAGGCTTGAGTGATCTCGGGTATGGCCGGGCCTGCGCGCGCAGTCGCTGTCCTGGTTTTGTCGAGAAGAGAAAAAGGGTGGTTTTTGATTTTCAGCCGCGGAGCAGTTTTAAGAAATCTTCCAGCTTCACTGCCGGTGTCTTGAGGGGGTTCGCCAGCCCAACTCCGCCCTTGTCCTCCGCTAGCTTCACGACGTGGAACTCCGCGCTTTCGAGCTGGAGGAGGCCGAGGCCCGCGCTCTTCCGGCCGCCGATGCTGAGCCCCACTTCCTTGACGGCTTCCAGCGTTGAAGCTAGCAGCTTGGCTGAGGGCGAGCCGAGCCTCTCCACCTCCCCGACCATCACGAGTGGTACCGACACCTCAGCCTCTGTGGTCTCGACAGTATAGAGGACCCCCTCCTGCACTTTAAGGTCCTTCCTGCTGATGCCGACACCCGGCCTGCGCTGGGTTTGGGCGGTTAGGAGGGTGTCGAGGAAGCGCACGCTGCCGGCTCTCACCTGGTTGCCGAAGAGCTTCCCGATTGGGCAGTGGTAGGCGAGGTACTCGACGAGCATCCAAGCCGGGTCTTCGGGAGCCCTGAGCTCCTCCTCGCTGTAGCCGATGCTGAGGAGCACGCGCTTCACGTCATCGGGCTTGAAGGGCGGGGCTTCCTCACCTCTCAACGCCCTCCCGAAGCCTTCGAGCAGGTCCTTCACGCTGCTCTTCGGTTCGCTGGACAGGGCTACCCTCTCCACGGCCAGCTTCTCGATCTCGCTCAGTGGCATCGAGGGTGCCAGCTTCTCGGCTATCGCCCTGAAAGCCCCCTTCCAGGTGGAGGAGGGTACGAGGAGCCTCCCGAGGCTCCTCAGCCTCAGCGCGTAGAGGACGTTGGCCTCCCTGGCTCCACCGACGTGCACGGGTGTTCTAGCGGTGAACTGCAGCTTCCCGACGAACTTCACCTCGTACGCCACCTACCTCACCCCCAGCAGGCTGGTGTACTCTTCGAGCGGTATGAGGGAGTTCAAGCCGACCACCTTGAAGTCCGCCACGCTGATAGGTAGGCCGGTCCTCAGCGCAGCGGGGTCGCCGCCTGCCTCGGCCAGCACAAGGCTGCCGGGCCTGGCCAGCCTGACGATCGGCCTCATCTTCCCCTGAAGGATGTCCCAGCCGAGCTGCATCGTGATCTCCCTCCCCACCACCCTGCCCACCTTCAGGCTCTCCCCCCTCCACCGGATCCACTCGACCGGGGCTAGCGGGGAGAGGGCAATGAAAGCGCCCCTCTCGGGCACGGGTTTCGCCTCCACGGGGGTTAGGGTGAGGTCGGCCCAGCCGAAGCCCCTCGACTGGCCCCTGCCCACCGCGACTTCGAGCGAGCTGGGGAGGTTGAAGTTGTCCGGCGCGGCCACCCAGGCCCAGAAGGCGGAGCCCTCGGCGATCGCCTCGTAGTCGAAGAGGAGCCCCTTCACCGCCGACGCCCTCTCCTTGCTGATCCCCACGGACGTGGCCCTGAAGGTCCTCAGCCTGTAGCTCCTCAGCCTGCCTCCCTCCGCGTAGACGAAGCGCCCGTGGAGAGGCTCCATCGGCCCACCGTCCCTCGGGCAGACCAGCGGGAACCTGAGCCCGCCTCCCTGCTCAAGCGCCCTAGCGGCCTCCGCGGTCGCGTCCACCCTGTGGTCGCAGCGCTTGCACGCCGCCATGAAGGGCGTTGCCGGCAGCGTCCTCCTCCCGTTGGCGAGCGGGAGGCCCGGCGACGCGAGGAGCGTGGGCTCCTGCGCCTCCCTCCTGAGATCGTCCCTCCCCAGCTTCCCAGCCCTGTAGAGGGCCGTGAGGATCGCCCCCCTCAGCGTCGATCCGGGGATGTAGCTGTGCGGCCTCACGTAGCCCCTCTCAGTCCTCCTCGCCGTGACGATGGCGGGGCTCTTCAGCACCAGCCTAGCCTCGTAGAGCCTCACGGGCCCACCACCCCCACCCAGAGCCAGGATCTGAGCTCCGAGAGCAGCTGCCTCCACTCCTCGCCCACCAGGGCGTCGAGGAGGCCCTCGTCCTCCAGCCTCGCGTCCACCATCGACCGCCTCCCGAACCTCCCGGTCCGCAGCTCGGCTACGGCAAGGAGGAGGAGGGGCAGCAGATCCCTCCCCTCGCCGATCAGCCTCAACTCCCCCTTGAACTCCACACCGGGCGGTAGGTGCTCCATCGAGTACAGCTTACCCCGCTCAGCCGTTAGCGTCCTATCGTTCAGCGAGACCCTCCAGATCACCTCCGTGGCCGCTTCACCCACCAGCTTGAAGTCGCTGACATGCAGGAGCGCACCTTCTCCGCCCGGCCAGCCGAAGAGCTCGCAAACCGAGCAGGCGCGCCCCATCGCCCTGTGCGCTTCAGCGATCCTCGAGGGCTCCACCTCACCGCAGCTGGTGAAGCCGTAGTGGGCGGCGACCCTGCTGGCTGAGCTGCGCAGCGCCCCCTTCACGCTGCTCCCCGGAATGTACAGCTCGTAGCGGTCTCCGACCAGCTTCCTGGCGTGCACCACGTCGGCCCCCATCACCTCGGGGATGCCCCAGCCGACGGTCAGCAGCGTTACAGACCTGAACCTCATGCCGATCCTGATCATCGCGCACCACCCCCGGCGAGCTTGATCATGTTGATCACGTCGGCGAGCGGAGCCACACCGCCCCCCGGCCGGTCGAGCAGCGTCCTGCCTATCAGCTTGGCTAGCGCCCCGTAAGCCTCAGCGAGCTCCTCGCCCACCTCCCTGGACTGCTGCCTGAGAGCGTAGATGTACAGCTTCTCCCTCCAGTACTGGGAGTCGAGCACCTGGCCCCAAGCCCGCATAACAGCGTTCCGCAGCGCCCTCAGCCTCGCCCGCTCTTCTCGACCCAGCACTTCGCCCTCCGGCCTCGAGGCGAGGTAGGCCCTCCCTAGTGCCAGCTTGTGGAGCTCGAAGCTGCGGGGGTTGCTCCAACCAGCCAGCTCGAAGACCGTGCTGAAGAGCGTCTCCCACGCCTCCGGCTGCTTCCCGGGTCTGACGTCGATGAGGTACGGCTGCGCGCTGTCCGCGCGCCTCTCGAGCCTCCTCCTGGCGATCTCGGCGGCGCTTAACCCCATGGCTGCTTCACAGAACCTGTCGGAGATGTAGCACAGCCGCTCAACGGCGCTGCTGCCGGAGGGTGAGCCAGACTCGTAGATGTCGAACACGAGGGCGCCGACCTGGCCGCTGGCACCGCCCATCTTCTTTACACAGTCCTTCGCGGCACGGAGGAGCTCGCCCGCGCAATCGATGAGCGACCAGACGCTCATCGCGACCGGCCCCGCGGCGACCGCCACCGAGAGGCCTCGGGCGAGGCCGAGCTGCCTGCAGAACTCCTCGGCGATGTAGTGGGCCAGGATCGGCGCAGCCCACGAGGGGGCGAGGATCAGGCCGTCGTCGCCGCCCATGTAGATGGTCCCCAGGTAGACCTGCGAGACGGCCTTCTCAGCCTCGTCGCTGCCGGCCACCTCCCTCACCCCCTGGTAGAGCGCCTCGAGCGCCCTGAGGTAGGCCCTCTTGATCGCTACGTCTATGCGGAAGCTCCTCTCGACGGCGTCGGTGAACGAGATGGCCTCGAGCATGAAGGACCCCATCATGTTCCCATCGAACTTCACCACGGCGTAGTTCCTCTTCTGCACCCCCTTCTCCAGCTCCTCGAAATCGTGGCCGGCGATGATCTCCATGATCCTCTTCGAAGCGTCACCCCACCCCCTATCGAACGCCTCGCTCGGGCTGAAGCGTCGCCCGGCCACCTGGATTTGCGACTCCCACTTAGCCCTGAAGTGGAACTCGGAGCCCAGCTTGTAGAGCCTCGCGCAGGTTTCGCAGGTGTCGACCGGCCCCTCCGGCGTCTCCGCCTTCTGCACCGCCGGCGCGCTGTAGCAGAGTCGGCAGAGCCTCTCAACCGGTTGCGCGCTCAAACCGCCCAGCTCGACGCTGTGCTTCTTCAGCGACATAGCTTGGGCCAGTAGGTCGGCAGCTAAGGCGTAGCTGCTCGTGAAGGGTTGCCTCACGCAGTAGATCCTGACGCCTCCCACGAGCCTCTCATACCCTCCGACGAGCTGCTCGACGCGCTCGGCCAAGCTCTCGGGGAGCAGCATCAGCAGGGTGCCGCCGCCCGAGTAGATCACGGCCTCTGGCGGGAGGCGCACGCCTTTGGTTCTGAGGTACATCGGGAGGTGGGCGTGGACGATGAGGTCGATCAGGTAGCTCGCCGCCGAGACAACCCTGATCTCCTGGCTCCTGTAGATGAACTCCTGCACGGAGCCGATATCGATCAGGACGAGCGAGAGCCCCGCGGGCGCAGCACCTTCGCGCCCCACCAGCTCCTCCCTGCCCAGCGCGGCAACCTTCTCGAGGAACTCCTGCGTGAGCTCCCTAACGGGGTCCTCGAGAGCGACGCCCTCCCTCCTCAGCAGCTCGATACTCCTGTAAGCCCTCCGCCAGAACTCCCAGTCGTCCCTTGAGACCCCGAGTAGCTTCTCCATCCTGGCCAGCTTCTCCCCGAGCAGCTTATCCACAAGCTCCGCCAAGCGGTCGGCGGCCGCTGCCAGCCGGTCGGCCTGGTTCAAGCTGCTCGCGGCGATGTGGTGCTCCCTGACGAGCCTAGCGATCGCCTCCACCTCGTCGTTGGGGAGCAGGCCGCCCAGGAGTTTGCGCGCGAGATCCTCTGACGCTTCGTAGTGCCTCTCTGGGTCCACAGCCTTACCGAGGTCGTGCAGAAGGGCGGCCAGCCTCACCCTCGCCTGCTGGAGCTCGTCAGCCCCGCGGAGGTGCTCGAGGGCCCAAGCCAAGGCCGATGTGAGGAGGGAGTGCGCCACGAGGCTCGAGGTGTTGAAGCCCGGCCTCGTGTCGGCGGGGAACTTCAGCCAAAGCCCGAGAACCAGCTCCGAGGTTCTCTCCTCGAAGAGCTCCTCGATCTGCCTGAAGTCCGCGCTCCGCAGGTTCGCCACGTACTCGGCGAAGATGTAGGGGTTCTCCACCGCCTCTTTAACGGCCCTCCTCTCCATGAGGCCCTCGGGCAGGAGCAGGTAGAGTGCGTTAGCCTTCAGCGGCGTCGGGGCCACGGGGGAGGCCTCCATGATGAGAGGCGACCTCAGCAGGAGCACAATCGCGTCCGCCGTCTTCCAGAGCAGCTCCCGCTCGCTCACCCCCGCCCGGCGCCAGGCGCCGACGAGGCGCTCCAGCAGGGTTCTCAGCAGGGATAGGAGCTCCTCGAACTCCCTACGGTCGCCGTCGGTGACACGCCTCACGCTGACCGGCTGGTCCCTCTCCCACACTGGGACGCGCAGCCCCCTGTACACCGGGTAGGGCTCCCTAAACTCAAGCTTCAAGATGCTCAAGCGCCCCCACCTCGTCCACGTCCAGGAGCTCGCCCCCGTACGTGGTTCTAACCAGCTTCACCAGCCCGGCGACCAATCTGCCCAGCACCTCGCCCTCAGCGCCGCCCCCAGGGGGTATCTCGAGCCCATCCACCTTCAAGGGTTGGGAGAAGGGGGCCAGCTCCAGCTTCTGCAGCTCGTACCTCACAACCCCAAAGACGTGGGGTAGATCACGCCTGTACTTCAGCTTGCCGAGCAGGACGGGCTTGCCAACCCTTGAGTCCCTCAGCCCCATCCCGTAGAGGAGGAGCCCGAGCTCCACCGGCTCAAGGCTTCTGAACGTTACCGAGCCCTTGAACACGCTCCCCGGCTTAACCGCCTCCAGCTTTTCACCCGTGGGCAGGTTCAGCCTCTCCGTCTCAACCCTCTCGCCAACGAAGTCGCTGAAGCTGACGAGCCCCTGCAGCCCTGCGGTCCCGAAGAGGTCGCAGAGCAGGCAGACCTCGCACTCCTCCCAACCCCCGGTGCAGTCGCACGGGGACCCCCGTTCCTCCCTCAAGGACTCCTCCCAGATCCTGTAGTGCCTCCAGCCCTGCTGGCCCCTAGCGGGGGGCCTGCCCGCTCCGCTAGCCCTGATGAAGCAGGACCTGAACCCCTCCCTTCCCCGCGCGAAGCTGAGCTCCAGCCTGCTCCTCACGTTCCCCTTCACGCTGCTGGCCGGTACAACGAGGCCTCGGGCGGTGGCCGAGAACGGCTGGTGGTCCAGCGAGATTGCCTTACTTAGCTCCGCGACCACAGCCTCCAGCTCCCTCCTCACCCGAGCTTGGCGGGCCTTGGCGAGCAGCCGCTCCTCAATCGCGAGCCTCAGGAAGCCCGAGCCGACGTAGAGGTAGCTGTCGACCTCGTCCCCCACCCCCCTCGAGCAGGTCCTCAACGCCAGTTGCAGCCTGCCCGCCAACCCCTCCAGGCGGCTCCTATCCTTCGGCTTGCGCCTCACAACGCTAAGCGAGGGCTGCACGGTCCC
Organism: Thermofilaceae archaeon; assembly: GCA_038731975.1. NCBI lineage: Archaea > Thermoproteati > Thermoproteota > Thermoprotei > Thermofilales > Thermofilaceae > Thermofilaceae archaeon. The sequence goes on from JAVYQJ010000012.1 coordinate 31,642, forward strand.
ACACCTCCTCCAGCTTCGATAGCGCGCGCCAAGCGTTGTCACCCGACGCCTTCAACCACCCATCGTACCGCTGGGCTAGGCCCGCCAAGTCGACCTCAACGTCCCTCTCGTCCACGGCCAGGAGCTTCGTGCCGCTGACCGTGCCGCCGGTGACCGAGAAGGAGAGGTTCTCGACCCGAACCTCACCGAAGCCTCTCGTCTTGAACCCGCCGACCCTCACCCAACCCTCGTGAAGCATCTTGAGGATCTTGGCCAGGAGGCCGAGCGCGTAGTTCGGGAGGTTCGTAGCCCTCACCGTGAGCTTGAACCTGGCGCCGGGCTCGACGAACTCGACCTGGTAGAGAGCACCACGGTACACGGCGCCCGTCCTCCTGTCGATCGCGATCCCCGTCCTAACCCCGAGGGGGACCTCGAGCAGCTGCCCCTTCTCGTCGAGCGGGTAAGCGTCGCTGAACTCCACGTGCCCGGTGAAGGAGGGGGCGCCGAACATCTTGCAGAGGAGGCACGCGTCCTCGTGGAAAACCCTGAAGGCCCCGGGCTCATCCCCCTCCCTCTGCCTCTCCTGGATAAATTTCAGCAGGCTGGTTCCGTACTTCGGGCTCTCCCAGTCCATGCACGTATCCCCGCTCAACCCGCTGCAGACGGTCAACCCCTTGGCCCTCGCCAGCTGGATGGCGGTGCTCCTGAAGACCCCCTTCAGGCTGCTCCCCGGGATGTAGGGGACGCTCCTACCGCCCAGGTGGATCCTTATGACGGCCAGGTCGACTGCGCTGCCAAGCGGCGGCTCCCTGCCTGTTCCGACGCGGAGGGGGGTCTCGTTGACCAGCCAGCCCTCGATCACGGCGAGGCGGAGCAGCAGCCTGTGCGAGCTCCAGGGCACCGGCTGGCTCATCGGCCACCACCCCCGATAGCCCCCCTAAGGGTCACTTCGAGCCTACCGTCCCTGATCTCGTAGACCCTGTACTCCCCCTTTACGAGCTTCAGGAGCCCGTAGCCGATCGTCTTCCTGGCCCCAACTTGCACCATCCCCTGCTGCAAGAAATCGAGGAGCTGCCTGAGCAGCCGACCCCTCTCCTCCTCGGGCTCGGGGAAGAGCTTGATGTTGATGACGTCCATCCTGAACGCCCACTCAACGCCGGGGGCTACCTGCTCCTCCGTGTACAGGATCCCAGGCTTCACCCCCCTAAAGTCCCTGCTGATCCCCACACCCGTCTTAACGAATAGCGGGGGCTCACCCACGGGATAGGCGTCGTAGACCTTCACGTGCCCCGCCAGGTAGGTGTTACCGAAAATCCCGCAGATAACGCAGAAATCCAAGCTATCCTTTTCCTTTTCTATCGCTACCCAGTCCCAGGGGTCGTGGATGCTGTAGCCTTGAGCCCTGGCGATGGACTCGGCGAGGCTCCTCAGCGAGCCCTTGAGGCTGCTTCCCGGGATGTAGGGCACGCTCCTACCTCTGATGCTTATTCTGAGAGGCGCAATGTCAACCGCGCTGCCGAGCGGTGGCTCCCTGCCGACTCCCACGCGCAGAGGAGTCTCGTTGACCAGAAGGCCCTCAACCACTGTGAGCAGCTTAAGCTTGTCAAAGTCCCTGTAGTCGGGCAAGGGCTTCACCGGCCCGCTAGCCGCCTGAGCAGCTCCTCGAGCGTCGCCTGCTCCGGCCTCAACCCCCTCGGCGGCGCGGTTATCGCCTCGTAAACCCACTTCGCGAAACCCAGCATCTTCCTGGCATGCTCCTTTCCAGCATTCTTCTCGTATAAGTCTAGCATCGCTTGGTTCACGATCCTAGCCATCGTCCTCCCTGTGCCAAGCCTCTCAGCCTGCCTGAGCGCGAAGGCCGCTGTGGCGAGAAGCGCCTCCCTGCTCTCGACTGAATCGAGTGAAGCGATAAGGTTCTCAAGCTGAGCCGAACGAACGTTCTCAAGCCTCGCCGCCAAACCTACACGAGCCCCCCAGTCGAGAAGAAGCTTCTCATCAATAACGGTTTTCTGAGGGGTGCTCACGAAAGAATACTGCGGGAATCTATTATATAAATTCAACGCCATTCTTCTTTTAGATAGAGTTCATGATGACAGAGCCCTTCACAGCGAAGTTCTTCTATGAACTTTCACGGATAATCTTAGATTTTTGATTTTTAGGTGGAAAATACAGTGAGTACGCCGGGAAAGACAAACCGTTCCCTAGGATCTACCGATGAGCTCTCAGCTCCAGAAATTCTATGGGTATTCTTCCAGAAGAGGAGAAAGGCTTAAAAAAGAATTGATTCTTGACGCCGAGGGGGGCGCTAAAGGGGGTTTCCCGGGACCACGATGTGGCATATATTCAGTTAGAGGAGCCGTATAGGCTCGTGAATGTATCGGGGGAGTTCGTGAATTGGCGTTAGTACCCGCTCCGAAATTTATCAGCGTCGGGTCGCGCGCTACCCCGGTTTTCCGGGATGGTGCGGGCGGAGCACGGCTGGGAGTTCTTCATCCTACGTTAGTATAGCTCCGTCAGACTGCTCTGAGGAGTTTGACCTGGATTTGAGGGAGAGGGAGGACCGTCTCCTTTAGTTCCTCGCGCTCCCTTGTTCAGTGAGAAGATCCCAGCTGAAATGGTTAAGTGAGCGTTTAGAGAGTCTGTCAGAAAGGTGTAGCCTGCTCGGGAGTTCTCCAACTGCGAAGAAACTATGCGTGTCGTAGGAGCATTACAGCACCTTCAAACCCAGTGTCGATGGAAAGCTCCAGCTCAATGCTTTCAACCAGCAGGTTGAGCAACTTCAGCTTGAGTACCGGGTACTCGTGCACCAGTCCCTTAGCGTAGCTCCAGCAGCTTATGGGCTTATAGAGCCTCCCCACCATTCGAGCACCTCTGCGATGTCCTCGCCGATCTTTGCCGCTAAGGCGTGCCTCGGCCTCTCCTCAAACTCTCTGAGCGCCGCGATAACTTCGTTAAGCGACGCGTTGACTCCGACGAGTTGGCCGTGGGCGAAGACAGCGTACTTTCCTCTATGCTCCTTCAAGAGCTTCTGCTTCTCCCTAACGTACGCCGCGTTGTTGGCATCCGGCTCAGCCCAAGCGGGTTTCTGCGAGAGCCATAGCTCTATAGCTTCCTCCAAGGCTTGAGAGAGCGTTAACCCCTTCTTAATGGCTTCAGCTTTAAATCCTCGAAGCTTTTTCTCGTCAATCTTCCTAATCACTAGGGTCATGGACTTCACCTAGGTGAACTATGATAGAAAGCCTTGTTGCTCGACAACACAAAAGGAGCTGTTTCCGCTAGTTGCTTAGCGCGAAGTTAGTCGATTACAGTGGAGAGGGGTTGCTCGATGTGCTCAGATTAGGGTTGGCATGACGCTACCGTGTCCGCACGCACAATCTTAGAAAGGGTTTTCGAGCTCGAGAAGGGTGGGTGACACGAGATGCCTGGAAGCCTTTGCGAGACTCGGCATCCTCAGCGACTGGGTACACGCGGAATTGAGGCTGAACAACTCGTCTTAAGCTTCTGTCAGAGGAGGAACTCGAGCCCCCTATAGACCTGCATAGCATAAAGTCGATGGTTATAGCAATTATGATTCAAGTCAGCAGGAGGATGCGGCGGCTTCTAGACGTTTTGAAGAAGAGGTTGTCCGCGAGAAGCTGCGACGAGGTTCTGCAGAAACTCTTAGCCGAGAAGATGGGTGTTCCAACCACAATGTTTGGCTCAAACCCTAAACTGTCCAGCCTTTGGAGAGGAGGACGAGGTAGAGTATGTGTTACGAGTACGTGATCAGCGCGTACGCTCGGTTAGAGTGCTTAAGAGGTTCGAGGGCAGGGGGGTGGCAGGACGATACATCGAGAAGGAGGGCTCAGCTACATCAACAGTGGTTATCGCAGAGCTGGACGGGGAGCTGCTCAAGGTGGTTGAGAGGGGGAGGCGATTGAGGGTTGGAAAGCTAAGCTGGAGTTCGTCAGGGCTGCCACCGATGTTGCGGATTCGTCGTTCGACGTCTCCGTGCTCGCAGGCAAGATAGACGTTGAGAGAAAAAGGAGGGTAGTGAACTGGGGGTAGCCGGCCCTACCATACCGGCAATAGCCTGGGCGTCTAACGCAAAGGTTGTTACTAGGGATGAGCATTTTCGCAGACCAGATAGACGAAGTTGTAATGGTAGGATAGCGAGCACTTAGAGCGCTCACCCCGATTACCGCAGGGTTCTCGTCCTGCAGCTTTACTCCCCGGTGGACAGGGAAGTTGGGCAGAAACGGTGGCGCAAAGCGAAGCACTCTAGATCACTCCTGTGATTCTTTCGGGTGAGCGTCGAAGGCCTAGTGGCGGAATCACGCTTCATCTATTCTCTGCTGCGTGAATGGGGGTAGCGAGTTTCGCGTGAGGGGCTGCAGTGTAGCTTGCCCGCGGCTCGCAATGCCAGTGATGAAAGTGGCGGTTGACGTGGTTAGATACGCTTATATGCTCAAAAGAGCTTGATTAAACGTGGCCGAGGGCGGTTACGGAAGCTCTTTCTGCGCTACGACTTGGGGTAACCCGGCTTCCTGGAGGTTGGCTAACTACGTGAATGGAGGATTGAGCGATACGGGTTTCTCAACACTAGGGATGCTGCAGAAGCTTGAGAAGCCGCGGATGCCGGTGCTCGT